>JAKQSH010000028.1 GCA_029570245.1 Deltaproteobacteria bacterium
CCTGCTGCTTGACGCGGGTATAGTAGTAATACCAGGAACACCAGCCTGTCGGCAGTTCCTCAGGCAAATCTGTATCAGATGAAATTGTGCTGAAATAGGCATCAAGCAGACGGTTGGGATTACGTTCGGCCATTATTATTACAGGATCAAGCGTCAATTCGCCCCCCGGAGCGATTGTCTTTCCGCCGAAATCAAAAACTATGTCGAGCGATGGCGCTTCGTTTCTGCCGTCCTTAAAATAAACCCGTTGATATACCATCTGATTGAACGGTCCTTGCTGGCCAATAAGCAGAAATGTTTTCGCCTCATTATTTCCAAGCAAAGAGTATCCGTCTGAAACGAAATGCCCTCTCCGTCCGTCGGCCAGATTGTTCATGTTCTCCTGCATCACGCGTGAAACTCTGATGTTGGGCACTTTCTGTTTTTCATGCGGGAAGTGAACATGCGAGGCTGTCCAGGATTGAAATCCGTTTTTCAGAAACGCATATGAAGAATTCTCTTTTTCACCTATAGCAACCTTGCGGATATTGAAGCGAATGTTGTTCAGCGAGATTTTATTTTCCGAGAAATTGCGCAGTGAACCCCTTAGCGTAATATTCCCTGCGCACTCCACTTTCATGTCGATGGCTGTTTCTTCGAGCTGAAAACGGGCATTCAGACTGCCCTGTTGAGCGTTCCAGATGTCAACATCGAGACTGCGATCGACTGACCTGCCGTTTATTTCGAATGAGCACGAACCGTCGCCGAGCTTTATTTTAACGGGGATTTCACTGTGGCTTATTGTCGGTGAATGTTTGCATATTCCTGCAGAAAAGGCACCTGTCATTTCATCCTCCCGGCACTGACGATCTGGTGTAACAGCATTCCTATTTTCAGCGGAAGATTATGGAACAAGCAGATGGGCGCGTCAATCTAATTAACCGGGCAAAAATAAGATTGATCTGCACCGCGCCAGAGCATAGCTTGAAAAAATCACATCTGCAACGCAGCATCCTGCCTGGCTGCATCGCTTTCACTTTCAGAAAAAAATCACTGCATTCCGCCGGCTTCTTCGAACATCTCGTCTGTGAAGCGCTGTTTGACCTGCATTATTTCGTCGATGGCGCCCATGAAAGCTTCGGCCACGGTGGGATCAAAGTGTGTGCCTACATCCTTCTGTATCATGGCAATGGCTGTTTCGACTGCGAAGGCCGGTTTGTATACACGTTTGGTGGTCAGCGCGTCGAAAACGTCGGCCATTGCCGTAATGCGTGCCTCAAGCGGAATCGAAGTGCCCTTCAGTCCATAAGGATAACCCAGACCGTTCCATTTTTCGTGATGATACAGGGCAATGCGTTCGGACATCTTGAGAACTTCCGACTCGGAGCCTTCAAGAATTTTATAGCCGATAAGTGTATGCTCCTTTATGACTTCGTATTCTTCAGGCGTAAGCTTGCCTTTTTTCAGCAGAATGTTGTCAGGCACTCCGATCTTGCCGACATCGTGCATGATGGAGGCAACCTTTATAAGGTCGCAGAAAATAGTGTCCAGCCGCAGACGCTTGGCAATTATGTAAGTGTAGTTGCTCATGCGGTTGATGTGCGCGGCGGTGTCTTCATCGCGATATTCGGCGGCGCGCGCCAGTCTGAAAATCGTTTCGGTCTGGGCCTTTATGAGTCCGTCGTTGGTGCGCTTGATTTCTATAAGCGCGCGGCTCAGTTCGCTGGTGCGAAGCTCAACTTCATATTCCAGACGGCGGTTGTAATCTTTCAGCCGCAACTCATAGCTCAGTCGTTGAGCCGCTATTGTAACCAGCCGCACGACTTCGTCTTCCATGTCGTCTTCACAGCCGAAAATATGAATCGCACCGGAGGGAATGCCGTCAACGTCAAGCAGAGGAACACCCAGATAATTGTATTCAAGGCCGAATTCCTCCTTGAATTTATCTTTGCTGATAACCACACTCTGCCCATGCTGAATCACCTGATGGCAGAGCCCGTCGCTGTCGTCACAGCGCTGTCTGACATCTGACGGAAGATTAAGCTCCATTTCGGTGACGATTTCTCCGGCACGCAGAAACGAAATAGCAACCCCTTCGCCCTGGGTCATGTTCAGCACGCCACGGGCAAAATCATTAAGCAAAAGCTGGCGGTCTTCATAACGCTTCGAGAAGGTTGAAATCTCCATAAGGGATTTCAGGTGATCCTGAAAACGAAGAACACGATCATTAAGCTTCTTGTTGCGGGTCATATTTCCCACTCGCGCCAT
>JAKQSH010000039.1 GCA_029570245.1 Deltaproteobacteria bacterium
GTTGTCGATTGTGTTTCCTGCTGCACTTTCGGCCAGAAGCAGCGCCAGTGAATACATGTCGTCACCGGCTCCGGCTTGCCGCCCGGAAAGCACCGCCGGCGAAAGATAGCGGCTTTTGCCGAAGTCCTGTGCATACGAAGAACCATTGTGCAGTGCTGCCGCAATGCCGAGATCGCTCAGCTTGACGTTGCCTTTACGGTCGATAAGAATATTCGACGGGCTTACGTCGCGATGCATGACTCCGATGGCATGCAGTGCGGCAAGCGCATCCGCCGTCTGAATCGCAAGACTTCTGAACGCGGTGGCTGGCATGATTCTGTTCTGTATGGCGCACAGGTTACAGCCGTCGATGTATTCCATTACCAGCAGCAACTCACCGTCGATTTTTTCGAAGCCGTATACGCGAATGAGGTTCGGATGCTGAAGCTCAAGCGAAATGCGCGCCTCGTCTATGAAACGCGCCGTGAACTGCGCGTCTTCCACCAGGTCTGGCCGGATTCGTTTGACGGCTACCGTGCGCTGCAGACCGGCAGCCTCTTCTTTCTGAGCCAGATATACGTCTGCCATGCCGCCTTCGGCTATGAGGGAAAGCAGTCTGTACGGGCCTATCTGCCTTATCGTGCGTTCTTCGCTCATTTCAGTACGGGTAAAGCAGGAAGTCTTTCCTTTCATGCAGAAAATCTTCCAGACCTATACGGGATTCCATTTCTATTTCTGTTCTGTCGGCTCCGCTTTCGATCATTGTACGCAATTCAGGCGAACCGGTAAGCAGGTCGATGGCTATAGGTTCTTTCACAAATTCATAAGTTTCTGTGCGCCATTTGAAATCCGCCGGGTGCAGCAGGAATATTTCCCGCAGCAGCAGCAGGTAGCACAGATAAGGTTTGAATCTATCGCGGTCTGTGACGTGAACCTGAATTGCGTTGCAGTCCTGTCCGGCGTATTTATGGAAAGTCGGTCGGTATGTCGTGGCTCTGAAAACGGCGCCTTCAATACAGTGTTTCTGCATGGCGCTGATGACTGCTTCGGCATTCAGCCACGGTGCGCCGAAAAGCTCGAAGGGGCGGGTGGTGCCGCGTCCTTCGGACAGATTTGTGCCTTCAAGCAGGCATCCGCCGGGATATACCATTGCCGTTTCCAGCGTCGGCATGTTGGGCGAAGGCAGCACCCACAACAGACCGCATTCGTCGTACCACATCGGGCGACGGTAGTTGCGCATCTGTACGACTTCAAGTTGCAGGTTGAGCCCAAGTCTGTTTTTAAGCCACAGCGCCAGCTCTCCGATGCTCATTCCATGTCTTACCGGAAGCGGGTACCAGCCGACAAACGACCGTATGCCGTTCTGCAGCAGATTGCCTTCTGTGATGCTGCCGCCGATGGGATTGGGGCGATCAAGCAGCAGCAGCGGCAAGCCGATCTCCGCGCAGCGCTCCATGCAGAATCCCAGCGTGGTGAAATACGTATAGTAGCGGGAGCCGATATCCTGAAGATCGACGACCAGCCAGTCAAGACCTTCAAGCTGTTCTTTGGAAGGAAACAACGATTCAAAGCTGTCGCCGTAAAGACTTATTACTTCGACACCTTTGTGGTACGCAGGGCCGACGCCGATCATGTCCTGTGCGGAGGCTGCAAAACCGTGTTCGGGTCCGAAAATACGGACGATGTCGTAATGAAGGTCTTCCTTAAGACAGTCGAACGTGGAACGAGCCCGTCCGTCGATGGATGCCTGATGCGCCAGCAGTCCGATACGTTTGCCTTTCAGCATTTTCGGGCGCTCATGCAGCAGAACTTCCAGTCCGGTAAGGACTCCGGCCATTTAATCTTCCTCGGTCTCTACTTCTACCCCGGCGGCTTTCAGCCTGGCCTGTATTTCGTCTCTGTGTCTGTAGTTGTAATAGAGGGTTTTCAGCAGGAATATTACACCCATCACAAACAGAACTTCCGGCAGCGAACGTGTAACAAAGCAGTATATAAGAAAAATAAATCCGCCGACTTCGAACAGTTTGCCGCCGACACCGGTGCGCTGGCCGACTTTGAGCATGGCGAAACTGGTGATTTCGAGGAAGCCGACAATTACAAGCAGGTACGGTGCGGCTGTAAGCAGCTGACGGAAGAATTCCACGTCGTCGTATTTAAGGCAGCCGAGCACGAAAGTCATTACAAAACCCGCACCTCCGGGAGTAGGCAGTCCGAAGAAAAACGGAGTTTTCGGAACGGTTGTTACGTTGAAACGCGCCAGGCGTGTCGCAGACATCAGGATGAAAAACAGTACGCTGAAATACAGAAAGAAACTCTCATGGCTTTTTTCGAAAGCCGAAGACCACGGTTCTATGGTGAACAGGCTGTATACAAGGTATGCCGGAGCAATTCCGAACGAAACGAAGTCGGAGAAAGAGTCGAACTGGATTCCGAACTCCGAAGAGGCTTTAAGCATTCGCGCGGTCGAACCGTCGAGTTTGTCGAGGATGATGCAGTATCCGATTATCCACGCAGCGGTGGCATGAAAGCCTTTGCTGGCGTAAAAAACGGAAATAAGGCCCAATATCATATTGGCCGCCGTTATGGCGTTCGGAACTAAATACTTTCCTCTCGCTTTCAAGAGCAGAGGCAGGGTTTCCTTTTCTGCCATAAAATTCTCCTGTCAGATGCGGCCTTTAAGCCATTCGACCGCTTTTTCGTAAACTTTGACTCTGTCCAGCTCGTTGAATATTTCGTGGTACATTCCCTCCCACATTATCAATTTCTTGTCGCTGGAACCGAGACGCTGATATATACGCCGGGTGTATTCAGGCCCGGCGATGTGATCTTCTTCGCCATGCATCAGGAGGAAAGGCATGGTGACTTCGGAGGAGCGCTCCATGCAGCTTCTCTGGATGCGTTCGGCTTCCGTGAACCACCTGGTGTTTGCGACCTTATCGACCAGAGGGTCTTTAATGTAGTCTTTTACTATGTTTATATCGTGAGTAAGAAAATAAGGGTCGAGATCGGATTTGAGCGAAAGATTGGGCAGCACCTTCGTGAGAATGCCTGCTGCCAAGCGCTTGACAGGGGAAACGTCGATTGCAAGTCCGAAGAACGGCGATGAAAGAACCGCACCTTTGAATGGAGCGTTTGGACGATTTACTATGTATGCAAAAACAGTCAATCCTCCCATTGAATGGCCGATAATGAAAAGAGGCAGTGTCGCTTCCCATTCCTTCACTCTCGCGACGAATCTGTCCAGATCGTCGAAATATTCCTCCCATTGCATAACCGCAGCACGACGCCCGCCGGATCGACCATGGCCGCGCTGGTCCAGCATGAACACGTTGAAACCGGCTTCGTTGAAGTGCTTTGCAAAATGCAGGTAACGCATGCTGTGTTCGCAATAGCCGTGAACGATGATTACATTCGCCTTCGCGTCATCCGACATCAGCCGTTGAGTGAAAATATCCACCCCGCCGAATCCTTTGATTGTTTCTTCAGTTTTTATCAAAATATACCTCTTTCGGTTATCTTGTCTTTTTTGCGTTCCGGTATTCCGTCAACTCTTTCGATATGATCTCGAAAAGCTTTTCCGATTCGCCCCCAAGCAGGCGTCCAATACTTCTATATACGCTCTGCGAGCTGTTTCTGAAAGCTTCTTTTTGATCTTCGTTCAATTCGATCACTTTAACGCCGTTTTCTTTCAGCTTTTCCTGCATCGAAAGCATGGATGCTCTGGTCTGATCTCTGAACCTGATACTGCTTTGCGGCAACTTCTGTGTGAATATTGATTTCCGGCTTTCGCTCAGTCCATCATAAATTTTTTTCGACATCATAAAAAGAATGGGCTGATAAGTATGTCGCGTCAGCGTGTAACTGTTGATGTGATGATACAGACCGGACGAGTATGAAAACAGCGGTGTGTTATCGAATCCTTCCAATACTCCACTCTGGAGACCTCGCGCAACTTCGCGGATACTCAAGGCTAACGGGTCTGCGCCATAGCTTCTGAAAATTTCATAGTAAATCGGGCTTTTCTGGCAACGGATTTTCAAGCCTTTGAGGTCTGTTGGCGAATGTATCTCTCTGACGCTGGCGATGTTCTTGAAGCCGTTTTCCGCCCACATGAGAAGTACAAGGTCTTTTTCTTCCAGTTTTTTCGACACCAGCGGAAACAGCACTTTATCAAGAACATAATCTATTTCGTCGAATGAATTGAAAAGATACGGCAGTTCTATTATTCCAAGCTCCGGGGCTATTTCGGAAGCAATAGTTGAACTTACTCCAACTATTGCGATTTTCCCTTCCCGGCATTTCTGCAGCAGCTCGCTTTCTCCGCCGAATACTCCGCCGTAGCCGATTTCCAGTCCTATTGATCCTTTAGATTCTCTGTTCACTATGGCGGAAATCTCTTCAAGCATATCTGCCCACGGCGTGCCTGAAGGAGCAACCGAACCTACTTTCAGATTCAGAGCTGTTTCGGGCAGGTCTGGATTTTTACCTGCGGCGAAAACGTACCCGGCTGATATCAGAATAATAAAAACAAGCGCAATGTTTGTTGAAAATGCTCTCATAATAAATTTCCGGGTTGCCGATTGCTTATGGATGACAGATTTTTTATTCAGTCCGATCACTCGCGGGTGATTCTGTTGTCCGTATAAACGTCAATGCTGTGTTTCCGCTTGAACTTTTCGATTACCAGGTCGTGCAGGGTGACGCCCGTATTGTATTTCTGATCGCCGTCGTGCAGTTCTTTGTAACCGTCTCCTCCTGCTGCCAGAAAATCGAGAGTGGCGACACGGTATGTTCGGGGCAGCATAAGCGGCTCTGAGCCGACCTTGATGTCAACGACCGATGCACCGTCTATTTTGAAGCTGATGCCG
>JAKQSH010000045.1 GCA_029570245.1 Deltaproteobacteria bacterium
CTGGTACGCAGCAAAATGAGCATACTCGAAAACAATTGTATGCAATCGACAGCTTCAGCGGCTGGATACTCTACCGGCGGTACGCTGGTGTCGGCTATCGCCGCGTATATACTGGTGAACGGTGAGCCTCTGCCGACCGGGCTGTTGATGGCCTGGGTCTTTTTTCTGGCAGTTCTGGGGGTAACGATGGCAATCCCGATGAAGCGCCAGATGATAAATATCGAACAGCTCAAATTTCCTTCCGGTGTTGCGGCTGCAGAAACGCTGAAGGCGCTGCATGCGGAGAAGGGCAGTGGGGTCACTTCGGCAAAAGCGCTTGGTGTCGCGGCCATCTTCGGCGCAATTGTTGCGTTTTTCCGTGATTTTATGGAATGGATTCCCGGCTTGTGGGAAGCTTTCGGCAAGCGCGCCGCCGATCTTACGATTCAGGTAGAATTCAGCCCGATGATGGTAGCCGCCGGAGCTATTATGGGATTGCGGGTCTGCTGGAGCATGTTGCTTGGAGGATTTCTCAATTATGTCGTTATTGTTCCATACATAATGGATATCGGCGGCATAGAAGGCAGCGGATACAGAGATATCGTCAAGTGGAGCCTCTGGGGCGGCGCATCCTGCATGGTGACATCTGCGCTATTGTCATTCGGTCTGCAGTGGCGGACCGCCTTGAGGGCGTTTTCCAGCGTAAGCAGCCTCTTTCTGCGTCGTAAGAAGAAAACAGACGATCCGATTCAGGCTATTGAAGTTCCCGGTTCGTGGTTTGTGGCCGGAACGGTTTTCGGCGGCGCCGGTGTAATTGTAATGCTTAACTGGTATTTCGGTACTTCGTTCTGGATGGGCCTTCTGGCTGTAATCATGTCTTTCTTTCTGGCGCTTGTGGCCTGTCGCGTTGCCGGTGAAACAGATACGACGCCAGTCGGCGCCATGGGGAAAATCACGCAGCTGTTTTATGGAGCACTGGCTCCGCGTCAGATGACGACAAACCTTATGACTGCCTGTGTTACCGCAGGCGTAGCCGATTCGGCCTCGGACCTGTTGTACGATCTGAAGAGTGGTTATCTCTTAGGAGCCAATCCGCGCAGACAGTTTATTGCTCAGTTTTCGGGTATTTTTGCCGGAACTCTGGTGTCGGTGCTTTCATTCCAGTATGTTGTAAACGATGTGACGGTGCTGGGCTCCGATAAATTCCCGGCTCCGGCCGCCCAGACCTGGGCAGGTGTTGCAAAGCTGCTCGGCAACGGTATAGCGTCACTTCATCCCACTATGGTATGGGCCATTCTCACTGGTGCAATTGTTGGAATAGTTCTCCCTCTGCTTGAAAAATTCTTCCCGAAAGCGCGCCCCTTTATTCCATCTGCAATGGGAATCGGACTTTCTTTTACCATTCCTTTCTGGAATAGCCTTTCGTTTTTTATCGGCGGTCTTGCAGGGTGGATGATTGAGAAGAAATACCCGAAAATAGCCGAGGATTACACTGTTCCAACCGCTTCCGGCATCGTAGCCGGAGAAAGTCTCATGGGTGTAGGAATTACGATGATTCAGAATCTGCACTGATCGCCGAGTGTTCGCAATATGAATCTGCAAATGTGCCGCGTGTGTTGTACTGCTTAGGTTTCAGTCAGACGAGGGACATCCTTTTCAGGACGCATTCGAAATCTTACTGGTGTTGAGGTTCTCCCTGCCATAGATTGCCGGAGCGCACTATCAGCCAGCGTGATTTGTTGCCTACAAAAGTCAGCTTGGTGCTCTGCATGTCGAAAAGCATTTCACTGTCGTTTACCGACAATGGGTCATAAAATTCCAGAGTGACTGTTGAGTCGTGAGTGCCCCAGCATTCCCAGATAGGCTGC
>JAKQSH010000051.1 GCA_029570245.1 Deltaproteobacteria bacterium
GGTAATGCTTGCATTTCTGCATCAGGAACACGATTTTCAGGAACTTTCAGCCAGTTTTTACATAAAAATCGGCAACCGGAAAAACATCTCTAACATTTGATCTTTATTGAAGCTTAATATATTCTGACATTACCATAACATTGTTAACGTAACACTTGCATGAAATTAACAGAGTAGACGGGCGGCGCTAGCCTGTCCGGTGATTCGAGCAGCGTTTCTTTTCTGATGTTTGCTTTTGCTGGGGGAAACTTGGTCCAAGAAAGGTGTAATCCATGAAATTCCGATTCTTTCTGTCTGTGATGCTTGTTCTGTCAGTTCTGTTCGTCGTCGCCTGTGCTTCGAGCGACAGTGACGAAGCTGTTGATGGCGATGGCGATCTGTCGGGCGATGAAGACGCCGCAGAAAACGAAGATGAAGACGGCGATGTTTCGGATGGAGACTCCGATGACGATTGTTCGGAGTGTTCGGAAGAAACGTCGCTGGACCTGAGTGTACCGCT
Source organism: Deltaproteobacteria bacterium (assembly GCA_029570245.1). Classification (GTDB taxonomy): domain Bacteria; phylum Myxococcota_A; class SURF-8; order SURF-8; family SURF-8; genus JAKQSH01. Next base: position 500 of record JAKQSH010000051.1, read on the forward strand.
GGCTGAAGGCGAAACCAGAGCCGGTCAGATCACGAAGGAGGAAGAACTTATCGGAGGCCCTATGGCCAAAGGCAAGATCGGCGATTTCAAGCTTTATAATTCGCGCATTCGCGTAATTGTTGAAGGTCTGCGCACCTCGGACGGTTGGGGCGTTTTCGGGGCTACAATTGCGGATGCCGATATCGTCAGGCCGGAAGGAGAGGAAGGGCAGAGCCTTTTCAGCGAATATTTCTACGGATTCGGACTGCGCCTGCTTGATCCTGAGACGGCTGAAGTTGTGAACGACGGGCGCAACGGCGAAGCGGCTGTCGTCAGGTTCAGCGGGCCGGATTCGAGCCTGCCCTTTGCTGAGACTTCTTTTTCTGACATTCTGGTCCCCACCGAGCTCAACACCATCATGACGGTTGAATACGTTCTGCCCCCGGACTCCGACCTTCTGCAGATTCGTTGCTCATTTACATGGAACGGCGAGAGCAAAATCGACCTCGACAACATTCTGCAGATATTCATCATGGGCGATGGTCTTAAAAACTTCAAGGTCGGCCCAGGCTTCGACAAAGGTGGTCACGGCGGTGCTACCGACATTTACATTACCGCCGGCAGAAATCTGTCATACGGTTTCTTCGGCGACGACGGACAGATGACGCAGATGTTCAATTACGAAGGCATCAACTTCTATATTTCGGAAAAGAAGCGCATCTATCCGGGTGATACGGTGACTTTTGTGCGTTATGTCGCTGTAACCGGAGGTGGAGTTGATCCGGTTCTGCGCGCATTCAACAGCTTTAAAGGTACCACCGGACTGGCTGAAGTTCACGGTGTTGTAACCGCTTCTGACGGTTCTACTGCAGTAGCCGGAGCGCGTATTCACGTTCTGGACAACAGCCTTGAAGAAGGAAAAAATTACGTCAATCAGGCTGTTTCCGGCGCTGACGGAAGCTACAGACTGGAACTTCCGGCAGGCGATTACACGCTTATTCCATACATCGACGGAACAGGCGCTTTCGACGGAACGATTCTGAATCTTTCGGAGGGCGACGATAAGGAATTGAATCTTTCTCTGCCACCGGTGGCGCAACTGGATTTCAGCGTCACCGACGAAAACGGCTCACCGCTGCCCTGCAAGGTTTTCGCCGACCGAACCGAAGGTCAGATTGCCACAGCGGAGTCTTTCGGTGAATTCTCTTGGCATGCCGGTCACCAGTGGGTTGTGCACTCCGAATCCGGTGAAGGCTCCATGCTGCTTCCGCCCGGTAATTACACCATTACGGCATCGCGCGGTTATGAATACGACACCGATTCGAAGGATATCGTTCTTTCTGCCGAACAGACAGGCGAATTTGACGGTGTTCTTTCAAGGGTGGTTGACACCACCGGTTATATTGCCAGCGATTTCCATATTCATTCACAGGCCAGTCCCGACAGCGACATTCCTTACGAAGATCGCATCCGCTCCTCAGTCTCCGAGGGTATCGAAATGCCCATCGCCACAGATCACGACATAATTATGGACTGGACTCCGGCGGCTGAAGCTCTGGGTGTTACTAACTGGACACATCCGGTTGTGGGAATGGAAATCACCACCTATACTTATGGACATTTCAACGCCTGGCCGCTTATTCTTGACCCGACGCTGCCGAACAACGGCGCTTTCAGCTGGTATTACAAATCAGCGCCCGAACTTTTCGCCGAAGTTGCGGCTTATTCGACCAACCCGATTCTGCACGTCTGCCATCCAAGCGCTGCCGCTATCGGCGGATATTTCAGCGCAGTGCGTTACGATCCTGAAACAGGAACCGCAGGAGTGGCAGACAACTGGTCAACGCAGTTCGACAGCATCGAAATAATAAACGGCGGTGATCTTACGACAGCTCTCGAAAGCACCATGCCTGCCTGGTATTCGCTGCTGAATCGGGGTTACAGGTTCGCAGGAGCTTCCGGTTCCGATACTCACAAGCTTACCAATGAAGTCGGCGGGGTGCGCAACTGGGTTGCCGGCGACAGCGACGATCCGGCTCAGATCGACCCATTCAAGATGGCTGCGAATGTGCGCGCAATGAAGCTTATCGTCAGCACAGGCCCATTCGTAAACTTCTCTATCGGTGAAGCCGGGATGGGCGAAGTCGTTACCGACACCGACGGTACGGTATCTTTGAATGTAAAAGTTCAGGCTCCGCTGTACATGGAAGTCAAGCGCATTTCGGTAATCGGCAATGGCGAGAAAGTTACCGAAATCGACATCAGCGGCATGGCTGACGCTGAAAATCCGGTGCTGCGCTATAATTCCTCCATAGAAGTTACGCCTGCTGCAGACACCTGGTATATTGTAATAGTTGAAGGCGACAACGGCTTCGCTCCTGTCAGCGGAAAACGCCCCTTCGCTTTCACCAACCCGATTTTTGTAGATGTTGACGGCAACGGCGAATTCGATGCTCCAATAGCAGACTGAAACGCAATTACGAAAAAAAACGGACGTAACGGCGTCCGTGATTGCAGACAAAGCCCCTGCCTTACGGCAGGGGCTTTGTTATGGTACGGATGTGCAGTGTTATTTCTGAAGAAGCTCCAGCTGCGTTTTTTTCTGAAGCTTCAGTTTCTTGAGCTCTTTGACTCTGATCTGATCCATCGGCGTAAGAACCTTGCCATCCTCCAGGTTTTCAAGTTCTTCCGCCAGTTGTCTGTGTTCGATCTTCAGTTTTTCAATGACCTTTTCTCTGTCTTCGCTCTGAATTACGCTCATTTCCGGCCTTTCGTTCCCGTCATTCCGATCTGTAGTAGTTTTTGACTTTAACGCCGTATATGCGGTCAAGCTCGTTAAGTATGCCTTCAACCACGAAGGGGGCAACGACATTTCCGCCGTAAAGCTGCGGAACATGGCGCGGCCAGGCGGTTGCGACCGCTTCGCGCACGTTTCGAATAATGCTTTCTTTTGAGACTCCAGACAAGCGATTCAATCCGGCATTAACCAACTGCACCCATTCGGTTTCGTCGCGTAACGTTACGCAGTATTTTCTGAGGTAGTATGCCTCTTTCTGCAAACCGCCGGAATCGGTCATTACTGCTGCGCTGTATTTTGCCAGTTCTATCGACTGCCTGTACGATACTGGATCGACCAGGTGCAGGTTTTCGACGCGCGGTACGGAATGGAAGTAGGTTTTGAGCATTTTGCGCGTACGCGGATGCAGCGGAAGAACTATCGGCATAAGGCTGCCTGCAAGCTCAGACAGCGCCGAGAAAATTCCTTCGAGGCGGGTCGGGTCGTCGGTGTTTTCGCTGCGATGAACTGTTGCATACAGATAACGTCCCGGCTCTAATCCGAGTTTTGTCAGAAATTCCGACGGCTCTTTGATTTCTGCGGCGGTAGCAACTGCAATATCGCGCATTACATCGCCCACCAGCAGCACCGCGCCCTGTCGCGGCGCTTTGCCTATGCCT
>JAKQSH010000053.1 GCA_029570245.1 Deltaproteobacteria bacterium
CGGCATACGCAAAAAAATAGACCCGGCAGAACTTGGCATGGGCCCATTCAATATGGATATCAAGAAAATGCCGGCTGAGGTCGTTTCGCGCATACAGAATGTACCCGCAACACTGGTTGAAGCTCTGGATGCCCTGCAGAAAGACAAAGACTTCCTGCTGGAAGGCGGCGTTTTTACCGAAGACACTATCGACGCCTGGGTGCAGTGGAAACTGGAAAAAGACCATTACGCCGTCAGGAACCGCCCTCATCCATATGAGATCAAGTTGTATTTTGATATGTGAGCGGAAAATATCCGCGTATTATAAAAGCCCTTCCGTTTTATGGCGGAAGGGCTTTCTGTTTTATTGGGAGAGGAAACCGTCTGAAACAGCATAAAAATCCTTTATGCTTATCCTCAGATCACAGACAGAAGTTAGTGGCGCACTGTGCCTGATACGCCATCGTAAACATACTCCACAGAAGTCGGCCTGACAAGTCCGGCTGTCCGTGCAATTTTGTCAGCATTTGTCAATGGGCAACAAAAAAGGACTTACGGAATTTCCGTAAGTCCTTGATATCATTGGTGGGCGGTACAGGACTCGAACCTGCGACTTCTACCGTGTGAAGGTAACACTCTACCAACTGAGTTAACCGCCCATTTGTTTTAAAGAACTATGCGGAGCCTATAAAAATTGGTGAGCGATGCGGGATTCGAACCCACGGCCTTTGGCTCCGGAGGCCAACGCTCTATCCAACTGAGCTAATCGCCCGTCCAAGCGTTATGTGTATACAACTGTTGCACCGCTGTTGTCAAAAAATTTCTGATGCGCAAATATCATGCTTTTCATGCGTCATATCTCAGCTTGCGCATGAGCGCCGCCGTAAAAATGTCAGAGATTGTTTTCATAATAGTTATGTCTTCTTCAGGCCAGCTCATATCGCGGGTCAAAGAACTCACACCGATGAAACCGATAATACGGGCATCGTACAGCATAGCAACCGACAAAATCGAACGTACACCATGCTCTAAAAGGAGCTTCTGTTCCGACATCGCTTCCGGTGGCAGGTCTTTAATTCTTGGAATATGAACGAAACCCGTATTCGCAAGCTGTTTTTTCCACCACATAAAATCCGAAGTCTGAACAGTTCGCCCCTGTTTGATCAGTGAAGGAGCATTGTCGTTAAGCCATTCATGGGTGCCTCCGGCGATTTTACCGTCATCCTTCAACAGCCATACAAAGCCGCGCTCAGCATCGAACAGACGGCATATTTCTCCGAGAGTTTCCACAATACATTCGTCGGTCTGCTGTTCGGACATGCCGATAAAACGAGTTGAAATGGAGGAAACCAGTTTTTCCAGCTTCAGTCGATATTCCAGAGACTGCCGGATACGTCGTGCTTCGACTATGCGGGCAACTCTCTCGGCTATGGCGTTAAGCAGCCCTTTTCCGGCTTTTATGTTTTCGGAAGGAATTCCTCCGTCTTTTTCGAGGTCCAGGTATATTTCGATGCCCCCCGCCTTCCTGCGGTCTATTACAATGGGACTCTCCTGCTTCCAGACTGTTTCTTTGAATCCAGGAGTAAGAATCTGTTTGTCGTCGATTTTCAGGCGAACATAAACAGCTTCAGGGTTGTTCCAGCCCATCGGAATGAGTTCCACGACCTGTCTGAGTATGTCATCCAGAGCTTCGGCGCTTTTTTCGGACAGGCTGGAAATTGCGTAAAGACAATTCATTTCCCGGATGCGATCCTGCAGGTTGGCCGTCATGTGCTCAAGTTCCTGCTCGGCCTGCTTGTGCTGCTCGATATTCTCAAGCATGGAAACCAGAAACTTCGGCATGCCCTTGAAATCTTTAAGCAGAGAAACATTCTGACGTGTCCATACCGAAGAACCATTGCGGCGCATGCAGCGGATTTCAGCCTGAAAATGCTCATGCCTGCCTGAGACTATTTCTTTAAGCCGGCGCTCTTCAAGCTGGAGATCGTCGGAATGCACCAGTTCGAAAAAATCCCTTCCCAGAAGTTCGCCGCTTTCGTATGCGAAGATTTCCGCGGCGGCGGAATTGCACATGAAAATACGTCCGCCCAGATTCAGCATAAGTATGCCTACAGCTGCGCTTTCGAAAAGCGCTCTGAAACGCTCTTCGCTGTCCTTAAGCGAAATCTGCATGCGGGTGCGCTCGGTTACATCCTGCACATGCACCAGATAATTTCTGCCGCCTTCGCTTTTGCTTATGGGCGTAATAAATACATCCAGATTGGCGCTGTCGCTGCGCCTGGTGCGCAGTTTGTTCAGCTGAACCGCTTTTTCAAAGTCGTAATGAATTTCGAGCTTGATGCTTTTGTCGTCGTCCAGCCTGCGCAGGCCCTCATCCGAAATGTGAATGTCCGAGAAAATGTTCATTCTCGAAATGTAGGCAAAACGCGAGACACCCATTATTTCAAGGAATGCACTGTTCGCATCGAAAATTATGCCGTCAGAACCAAAGATTCCTATTCCTATAGGCGATTCTTCAAAGGCGCGCCGGAATTTTTCTTCGCTCAAGAACAGCTCCATCTCACGCCGCTCCGCAGAGGCTTCAAGCAAACTGCGGTATCGCCTGCTTTCTTCATCAAGATTTTTCACCCGCAACGCTGAAGCTACGCAGTCCGTAAGCTGCTTCATTCTGAACGGCTTGACCAGATAATCGAATGCCCCGGCTCTGACGGCTTCCGTGGCACTGTCCATGCTGGGATTACCGGTAATCAGAATGACACTGGCGGCGGGGCGCGTCTGACGCAAACGCTTCAGCAGCTCCATGCCGGAAATTTTTGGAAGAATGATATCGGTGACGACCACATCGAAGTCGGTTTTTTCAAGCATTTCAAGAGCCTGCTCGCCATCGCCGGCGCATTCCACCTCGTAGCCTTCGATGGAAAGAACCTTCTGTAAAGGCTCAAGTACTATTTTTTCGTCGTCAACAAGCAATATCTTCGGCATGCTTTTTTTCCGGGTTCGACGCCGCGAAATGGCTGCATGATGAATAAATGCAGTATTTATTCAGTGTTTTATTCTTGCACCGATTGTTAGAAAACCTCCGACTTGAGATATTTTACCTTTTTATCCGGCAATAAACAACTGAAGACTTGAATTCACTCATTTTCCATCTGACACATTCCCGGTAAAAATGTAAGAAGGGAAGCAAAGGCGATAACCTCACCGATGACGAAACCAGAAGAAGAGATCGAATGAATAAGCCCTGATGCTGTTTTCCGCCGGATCGAAGAAAATAGCCATTCTCGCCGGCCCGGATCATGTCTGATAAGAATGTTCCGAATCGTGGAACTTGAGATAAAGACACCCTTGAGCTTGATTAGATTGCCTGGAAAAGGCAAAACCTTCGAAAACGCAAACCAACAGTGTCTCAATAATTCACCAGTGTTCCATTGCAATGTTGCATATTCGAGACTATTGTGTCAGAATGATTTTATGAAAACACAGATTCAGTCCAAATTTATCCCGCTTATCTTCGATTCTATACCATATGGTATTTTTACCATTGACGGGGATGGTCGGATTACTTCATTCAACCGTGCAGCCGAAACCATGACAGGATACACAGCGCAGGAGGCGATAGGCCAGCGATGTTACGCAATATTCCGAGCCGATGTCTGCCAGCAGGACTGTCCACTGAAGCACAGCGTGAAGACCAATGAAGCAACACAGGATCGAGAGGCCACTATTCTGACTCGCAGTGGAAACGAGTTGCCAATCACCATTTCTACTGCGGCTCTTACGGCTTCAGATGGACAGATAATAGGCGGAGTCGAAATGTTCCGCGATATTACGCAGGTTGTAGAGCTGCGCAAAAAACTTGAATGCTCTTATTCTTTTGAAGATATTGTCAGCAAAAATCAGGTGATGCAGCGTTTGTTCGAGCGTTTACCTCTTTACGCCGCCAGTTCAAGCACCATCCTCATAGAAGGTGAAAGCGGAACCGGAAAAGAGCTTATTGCTCGCGCCATACACAACTTAAGTCCGCGTTCTAAAAAACCTCTTATCATTGTAAATTGCGCTGCTTTACCAGACAATCTTCTGGAGTCGGAGCTTTTCGGTTATGTGCGAGGAGCTTTTACCGACGCAAAAAAAGATAAACCCGGACGCTTTCAACTGGCTCATGGCGGAACTGTTTTTCTGGATGAAATCGGCGAAATCAGTCAGGCTATGCAGGTCAAGCTTTTACGTGTGCTCCAGGAACGCGAGTTCGAGCCCTTGGGCGGCACAGTGACGGTCAAGGTAGATGTGCGGATTATTGCGGCAACCAATAGGAATCTGAGCGAAGAAGTTGCTGAAAAGCGTTTCAGAGAAGACCTTTATTATCGTTTGAATGTAGTGAGAATATGGCTGCCTCCGCTTTCTCAGAGACGAGAGGATATTCCTCTTCTGGCCAATCATTTTCGAGAACGCTTCAATGCTTTGACAGGAAAGCGTATCGAGCGCTTTTCAGAAAAGGCTCTGGCCGCCATGCTCCATGCACCGTGGCCGGGTAATGTGCGGGAACTTGAAAACGCGGTAGAATATGCTTTTGTTGTATGCCAACATAACGTAATCAGCCTTTCGGACTTGCCTCCACATATTTATCATCCCTCACCACTGCCCATTAGTGTTACAGAAATGGAAAACGAACTCAGTCCCCTCAAGAATGCCGAAGCGGAAACAATTCGACGCGCACTGAAACGCAATCACGGCAACCGTACGCATGCAGCAGCAGAACTGGGGCTCTCCCGCAATACACTCTGGCGCAAAATGAAACGCTTGAAACTATCCGATTGACACTGTCAGGCGTCTGGCATGTTTTATGCTTGTAATCCCCTCAGGCGGGTTTCGCCGGCCTTACTTTTACGGGAGAACAAGATGCCTAAAATTGCAATTACAGTTACAGCAGAAGGATGGAACGCACCGGTGGATGAACGCTTCGGGCGCGCAGCCGGTTTTGCTCTGGTGGAACTTGGCGAAGGAAAACGCAGTATTTCATTTATCCCCAATTCTCAGAACCGTCAGGCTGCACAGGGCGCAGGTACACAGTCTGCCGAAACCGTGGCCAATGCAGGGGTTGAGGTTCTGCTGACCGGACATGTCGGCCCCAAGGCATTCCGTGCTCTGAAAGCAGCCGGGATAGCCATATATACCGGAATCAGCGGCGATGCAGAAAATGCATTAAGGGATTACGAAGCAGGCAAACTCATCAAATCGACAGACGCTGATGTTGAATCTCACTGGTGATTGATATTATGGACAACAAACCACGTCGCAGACCTTTTACTATTGCCGTAGCATCCGGCAAGGGAGGAACAGGCAAAACCACTCTTGCGCTTGCAATGGCTCTGTCTTTAGCCAACAGCGGAGAAGCCGTCGCCCTTCTGGATGCCGATGTCGAAGCTCCTAATGCTCATCTTTTTTTGAAGACAGAGCCTGGGCAAGCTCTGGAGGCAACACTTTCTGTTCCTCAGATCAATGAGACGCGCTGCACAGGTTGTGGAAAATGCCGCGAAGCCTGTGCCTTCAATGCGATTGTGATGATCTGTGGAAAACCGCTGGTATTCGGCGAATTGTGTCACGGCTGCGGCGGCTGCCGTCTGGTTTGTCCTGAGTCTGCCATCGAAGAAGTTCCCAGAACAACAGGCTGGCTGGAATCGGCAGAAACCAATGGTTTGTCGTTCATGCGGGGACGGTTGAAGGTCGGCGAAGCCAAGTCGCCGCCGCTCATCAGGACGTTGCTGAAAAATGCGCCGCAGAGAGACTGGATTATTATTGATTCTCCTCCCGGCACTTCCTGTCCGGTGATTGCAGCAGTACGAAGGGCTGACTTTGTGCTGCTTGTAACGGAACCGACGCCGTTCGGGTTGAACGACCTTAAGCTGGCCGTTGGCATGGTGCGTGCGGTGGGTCTGCCATTCGGCGTTATTGTAAACAGGGCCGGTTTGGGCGATCGTGAAGTTCAGGCCTGGTGCAGAAAGGAGAATATTCCAATAATGATGGAGATTCCTTTCAGCAGGGATATTGCCAGAACATATGCCGGAGGAGGAACACTTCTTGACGCCGACCCGGATAAAATGAAAGTCTTTGTTGAACTGGCACTGTCTCTGGCCGGGAGGGGCGCATAATGAAACAACTTGTGATTCTCAGCGGAAAAGGTGGAACCGGCAAAACAACAGTAACGGCTTCCTTCGCGATACTCGCAGGCAGTTGTGTGCTGGTTGACGCTGATGTAGATGCCGCCGATCTCCACCTGGTGGTAAAACACGAAGTGCGCGAAAGCGATAATTTCATATCCGGCAAAGAGGCCGTCATTTCGGAAGAACTATGCTCTTCTTGTGGAATCTGTCGCAATCTCTGCCGCTTCGACGCCATAACAGAAGACCTGCATATAGACCCGTTCTCCTGTGAAGGCTGCGGAGTATGCGCCCGCGCCTGCCCTGCGGAAGCCATAACCATGCACGACAGCGACTGCGGTCGCTGGTTCATTTCGGATTCCGCATTCGGCCCCTTTGTTCATGCCAGGCTTCATATCGCCGCCGAAAATTCCGGCAAACTGGTATCACTGGTGCGCGAGAAAGCCCGTGAAGAGGCGGAACAGAAAGGCATCGGGCTTATTCTTATCGACGGGCCTCCGGGCGTAGGCTGCCCCGTAATTGCCGCCGTTACCGGTTGCGATGCAGCGCTGATAGTAACTGAACCGACCAGAAGCGGTCTGCACGACATGAAGCGCGCCGCCGAATTGACCGCACATTTCAAAATCCCGACATTTGTCATCATCAACAAAGCCGATCTGCATGACGAAACGGCGAGGGATATCGAGACTTGGTGTTCAGCAAAAGGAATCAAAACTCTGGGACGGATTCCATTCGATTCTGCGGTTGTGGAAGCAATGAGCTCCGGTAAAAGTCTGATCGAACTGCCAGAAGCGCCGGCGGCGGCTGCCCTTTGCAACATATGGAGAGAGATGCTGTCTGAAACGGAGTTGTTGAATGCTTAATGGCAAAACTGCCGCTGTTAAATCTGTTCTTCGTCTGGAAGGACATTGCATAGCCTGCGCCGTCAACAGGAGAGCGCACGAATTGACGGTACAGATGTTAAATTCCGAAGAAACGGAATCTATTGAGGAAAAGAATTCGGAATTGGAGCTGTTGACGCGCTTTCATCTGCAGACTGATTTCAGCCGACTTTGCACTGAGCGACCTGAGCTGTCAGGCGGCAGTCCTGTGGAAGTGACGCTCAGCGAAGATGAATTTTCACGTTTCAACATATCTGTCAGACCTTTGAAAAATGAAGAGCGTTTATTGGAGGAATAATTATTAATGACAAATCACGGTGAAAATTGCGGCGTCGAAAACGAGTCGAAAGATACGAAGCTCAAAGATCGTATGGCGCTTGTCAAGCACAAGGTGCTGGTGCTTTCCGGTAAAGGTGGTGTAGGAAAGAGCACCGTAGCGGTGAATCTTGCCTTCGCATTGTCGCTGAAAGGGAAGCGCGTCGGCATTCTCGACATTGACATTCACGGCCCAAGTGTGCCGGTTATGCTGGGGCTGGAAAATGAGAAGCCGTTCTCGCATATGGATGCTCTTCTGCCTGTGGAAATCGGCGATATCAAGATCATGTCGATCGGTTTCCTGTTACCGCAGACCGATAATGCCATTATCTGGCGTGGGCCGCTTAAAATGAAAGCAATCCAGCAGTTTTTAAGCGATGTCGAATGGGGTGAGCTTGATTATCTGGTTGTTGACGCTCCTCCGGGAACCGGAGATGAACCGCTGTCAATTGCACAAATGCTGCCGGGTGCCAGTGCTGTAATTGTAACTACTCCACAGAAAGTATCGACTGCAGACGTGCGCAAGTCCATTTCGTTCTGCCGCTCGCTTTCACTTCCCATAATCGGTGTAGTTGAAAACATGAACGGACTTGTATGCCCCAAGTGCGGCGAGCGCATTGTCGTCTTTCCACAGGGGCAAGCCGAGAAAATGGCCGGAGAAATGAACGTGCCGTTCCTGGCTTCTCTGCCAATGGACCCGCAAGTGGCAGCCGGAGCCGATGCCGGTAAAACGTTTGCGGTCGATGGCGATTCTCCACTGTCGGCGGCTTTCTCTCCATTATTGAAGGCTGTTCTTGATATGGATGAATCCGATAAACAGACATCGTCAACTTCAATGCAGGGAAAGGGCAATCTGATGCGTATAGCCATACCGACGGCTGAAGGCAACCTGTGCAATCATTTTGGACATTGCGAAGAATTTGCATTTATTGATGTAAATGAAAA
>JAKQSH010000151.1 GCA_029570245.1 Deltaproteobacteria bacterium
TGTCCGAAAATCACCGAGTCCGGGCGGGCGAAGTAACTGTGTTCGAAAATGCAGTGGGCGTGTTTGTTGCCGTTTGCAAAACTGGTTGATTTCATGCCGTTTTCATCAACCGTTATGACTTCGCCCGGATTTACGTCGCGGATGTATTCGGCGCCCAGAATATCCAGCGCGCAGGTTTCGGAAACAAAAACCAGCGCGTCTCCCATTTTTCCCATGCAGAGAGGTCTGAAGCCCTGCGGGTCGCGAGCGGCAATCAGCTTTTTCTCTGTCATAAGCACGAATGAGAAAGCGCCTTTCAGAATACCCAGCGCCGATTCGAAACGGTCGGCGCGATTGCGGCGACAGGGATCGGCTAAAAGATGCGCCACAATTTCGGAGTCGGTGGAGGTCTGGAAGATGGAGCCGCTTTCCTGATACTGACGGCGCAGCGTGCGCGCATTGACAAGGTTGCCGTTGTGCGCCACAACCACCAGACCGTCGATATGCTCCATGATGAGCGGCTGGATGTTCTGCACACGCCCGGAGCCGGTGGTGGAATAACGCACATGTCCGACGCCGATATGTCCGGGCAGGCGGTTCAGGTCGTCGTCATCGAAAACGTCGGTTATCAGTCCCAGACCTTTCTTGCTCTGAATCTTTTTGCCGTCCGAAACGACGATGCCGGCGCTTTCCTGTCCGCGATGCTGCAGAGTGTAAAGCGCGTGGTAAACTTTAAGCGCTGCATTGGGGTCGCCGTAAATGCCGACAACTCCGCAACTTTCTTTCGCCTTGTCCTCTATCAACTTGAATCTCCTGTAAATAAAGAGGATTCCTTAAATGTCTGAATTCCGATCCGATGCCGGATAAGCAAAGAATCCTTCGGAAAGAACGCATTCTAGACCTGCCCGAAGCAATGCGCAAGATCAAAAACGGCGGCTTTTCCGGCAGCTGATTATATCTGTTTTTACAGGCACTTGCGAGAGACTGGCGGCCTGCTGCGATTTTCGGTTGCTTTGCGGCATAAAAAAAACATATCCGGCGGAAGCTGCAATACATTTCGATGCGGTCTGAAATCTTGCCTCGCGCGCGGCATCTTATATAATATTCCGTCATCCGGGTGCAGTTTCTGTTTCTTGATTGGGCTTAAGTTTTTCATGGAGGATGAATTGCAGGCAGGCTCGGTACAGATAAAAGACCCGCTGGAATCTTCGGATGCTGTTTTTGAAGCCCGTTATGTCGAGGCAGACAGTGGCGTAGAACTGCTGCTCATGTCGTGGCGTCCGAAAAATCCTGCCAGTGAACGCCCGTTGATTTTTGTTCCGGGCTGGGTCTCCGTTATTGACGGCTGGAAAGACCTGCTGCGTGTGTGGGTAAAGGACCGCACCGTTTATTACATAGAAACGCGCGAAAAGGGTTCGGCCCGCATTGCAAAAAAACGTCTGCGCCGCGACGATTTCACCATCCGGCGTGTGGCCGCCGACATCGTGAACGTCTGTCGGCAATTGCCTGAAAACCTCGAAGACTGCGTCGTCGCCGGAAGCTCGCTGGGTGCAACCTCACTGCTGGAAGCCATGAAAAATGAAGACTTCAAGCCGCATGTCGCATTTTTAATCGGCCCCAACGGCGATTTCAAAATGCCGTTCATAACGCATTTCGTTCTGCTGCTCCCGGCGTTTTTCTATCACATCATCAAGCATTATGTCATCTGGTATCTCAAGACCTTCCGCGTTGACGAAAAACGCGAGCCTGAGCAGATGCAGCGTTATCGCAATACTCTGCTGGCGGCCCATCCGCAGCGCATAAAGCTTTCCACGAAAGCTCTCATGGGTTTCAGCCTGTGGCCGAACCTTGAAAGGGTGCAGGTTCCGGTCGGGATTGCATACGCCGGCAGCGACAAGCTGCACAAGTCCGAAAAGATAGAGCGTATCGCACATACTCTGACGCACTCTCTTCTGATCCGGTGCGAATCAAACAAATACATGCACTCTGCCGGAATAGCCCGCGAATATTCTCAGTTCGTTTCAGGAATCGAAGAAAGGGTCTGATCCGCAGTTATTCTTTTACTGTTCAGCCTGTGCTTTTGTCGCCGATGCCGGAGTCTCCCACAATTCGAACGAAACTTTATCGGGCGTGTACAGGTAACGGTATATGGCGTAGCTCTGAAGCACGCGGCGCGTGTAACGGCGTGTTTCGTAAAACGGTATGTCCTCGTTGAACTCGTCCATTTCCATTTCCGGCCTTTCAGCCACCCAGCGCGCCACTGCAGAGCCTCCGGCGTTGTAGCTCGAAACGACCAGACTTAAATTGCCGCCGAAGCGGTCTATCATCTGGCGCATGTGGAAGGCGCCGAAACGGATGGATGTTTCCGGGTCTTCGAGGTCTTTGAGTCTGAAGTTCGCCACACCCAGCTTGCGCGCCACGATTTTTCCGGTGGAGTAGATCATCTGTGTCAGGCCGACGGCTTTTGCCGGAGAGTAAACTTCGGGTCTGAAAGAACTTTCTTCGCGCATGATGGCCCATACAAAAAATGGATCAAGCCCGTATTCGGCGGAATATTTCAGCACCAGCTCCTTGTATGGTTGCGGGTAGGAAAGCATCCAGTAAGAACGGTTACCGGGCGTCGGGTACTCCCAGAGATCGTTCTCGCACCTGACTCTCCCCACCCAGTGCGAGCGGAAATAATCACCGACAAGATAGTACACCCACGAGAAAAGCCAGTCCACCTGGTTGTCACCCAGCTTTTCCTGGAGAAAAGCAATTTCACGTGAAGCTTCCGTGCTTTTGCCCAGTCGCCACAATTCCATGGCTTTCAGAAACGCAGGCTGGCGATACAGAAAGTCCAGATTCATTTTCAGGTCGAGATTGACCGGCAGATTCGAGAGGTCCATTTTGGGCCATACGGGAGAAGGCAGCGGACGCCCCATGCGCAGCAGACGGTCGGTAGCCAGAAACGAGTAGTAGGTAAGCGGAAAGAGTTTGACCACCAGGTAATAACGTTCAACAGCCTCTTCAATGCGGCCTTCGCGCTCCGACATGCGCCCCAGCCAGTACTGACCTGCCATACGCTCGAAACGGCTGTCCGGCATTGCGGCCAGTTTGTTGAAGTGTTCGCGGGCCTTTTTGTCATCACCTTTCAGGTACAGCATCCAGGCGGCGAAATGTCCTGCTGATTCGGTACGTTCGCAGGTGGGGTAATCTTCGACGATCTTCTGATAATGTTCAACCGACTTCCATTTGTCATCGGGATTTTTAGTCAGTTTGTAGGATGTCGCCCACAGATAACGCATTTCACAGGCTGAAGACGTTTTCGCATAGCGCGGAAAGAACGCCTGCGCGGTCTGGATGGCCTTATCCGTGTCGTTGCGACGCAGCCATGCCTGCATCTGAAGCAGCAGCGCGCGTGCGGCATTCTCATCAGACGATTTCAGGCCGTTGAGATTTTTCAGGCGCGTCAGGCACTCGGAATATTTTTTCATGGCGAAGTATGCCGAGGCGTAAATGTATTCGAACTCCGCTTTCAGTTCGCCCCGGTCGTCGCCAAGCAACTCGGCGGCGTCATCGAGTTCGTCTGTGGCCTTGCGCGGAAAACCGCGCTCTATAAGGATGCGCGCACGCGAAAGCGCCGAGCGCACCTTGTCTCCGTCAGACCAGACCTTCGAAGGAAATCTGGAAAGGCGCTTGCCTGCGATGCGGTCGTAACCGCTTCCGGGCCATTCGGACGCCAGACGTTTCCACAACGGAACCGCCAGACCGATATTGTCGGCGGCGTAAAGCTCCGCCAGAGAGAATATGGCTTCAGATGTGCGGAAGTGGTCTGGATATTCGACAATGAGTTTCGACAGCAGAGCAATGGCTTCGTCTTTTCGCAGAAGGCGCGTCAGGCAATGACCCTGCCTGAACAGCGCCTGATCGTAGAGGCGCGAATCGGCAGGGACTCTCCTGAAGGCTTCCAGCGCTTCTTCATAGCGCAACTGATCCAGCAGAGATTCTCCCAGCCAAAAATCGACTGTGTCGGACATTACCACGTAATCGTCGCGGATGGCGCGCCAGTATTTTTCGGCTTTTGCGGCCTGGCCCAGATCGCCGGCCTGCATGGCCGCCAGAAAAATCAGACGCCGGCGGTA
>JAKQSH010000157.1 GCA_029570245.1 Deltaproteobacteria bacterium
AGCCTCACAAAACCGCAATTCAGCACTTTTATTTCGGCATCCAGCAACTCTTCCGCTTTGGGAACAACGATATGCGCCATTCAATCCTCCCCGTAAATGAAATCCCCCGATTTTTCTTATAATAAAATGTCGGACAGACGCCCGAAAAGCGTCTGTCCTTTTTGTACCGCCATATTGAGTATATCGCAAGTCGAAATTTCAGAGACTTGCAGGTACCCGGAATATCTTTATTCTTCTTCGTTCTTCTGCATATCGGCCAGCATCTCTTCCAGACGGGCGAACTCGCCTTTTTTCATAAGGTAAGTATGCTCCGGACCGGGGAACACACCTTCGCGGACTTCCCTGGCGTATTCGCCGATGGCGCGCACCATTTCATCGCCTATGCTGGCGTAACGCTTGACGAAACGCGGAGTGAAAGCCTCAAAGATTCCCAGGATGTCGTGAACGATGATAAGCTGTCCGTCGCATTCCGGGCCGGCGCCGATGCTGAGAACCGGGATGTCCAGCATTCTGGTTATGACTCCGGCGACTTTGGGTGTGACGGCTTCGAGCAGCAGCGCGAAAGCTCCGGCATCCTGAACAGCCAGAGCATCTTCTATAAGCTGCATGGCCGATTCGGCAGTGTAACCCTGCGCCTTGTAGCCGCCGAACTGTCCGGTTGACTGCGGAGTAAGACCGATATGTCCCATAACCAGCATTCCGGCATCGGTAATGGCCTGAATCTGATCGCAGACACGCACGCCGCCTTCAAGCTTTATGGCGTCACAACCGGCTTCCTTATAAAAACGACCGGCGTTGTCAACGGCCTCTTCCCAGCTCTTCTGATACGACATGAAAGGCATGTCTCCTATGACAAAAGTGTTGGGAGCGCCGCGTCTGACCGCTTCGGCGTGATAGATCATCTGATCCATTTTTACGGGAATGGTGCTGCTGTAGCCGTATACGGTCATTCCCAGCGAGTCGCCCACCAGCAGCATGTCCAGCCCGGCGCGCTCGGAAAATGCGGCCATGTGGTAATCGTATGAAGTGATGAAGGTGATCTTTTCGCCGTTTTTCTTCATTTCCGCAAAATCAAGGATGCCTTTTTTCTTTTTTTCCATTTTTTTCTCCAGTCATCAGACAGGTTAAAAACCAAGTATATACGATTACTTACCTGGGACGCCCTTATGCAGATTCCAGGCAGCCACAACCGACAGACCTTTTTCTGTCAGAGCGCGAGCGGTGTTGTTTACGCTGTCGTGTTTGTCGAGATAATTGCGCAGCAACGCAGGCATGAGTCCGCTGGATTCGATGTCGGCACGCGGCAGGAAGTATTCGAGAATATCGCTGGGATGTTCGCGTTTCTGTTCGACTTCGATTTCTCCACCTTCATGCTTGGCGCTGATATTCGGCACTTTCTCGGCCAGTTCCAGCAATTCGGCTCGACGGTCGTAGGGCTGAATGACGATGCTTTTGTACGTTTCGAAGATATGGTGCTCGAAACGCACGCGGTCTTCGAATCCGAGTGCTTTCCGCAACACCGCGCCCTGTTCGATGGTTTCATTGTTGACTGAATTCGAGAGATTGAAGCCGATAAGCGGGGTCTGACCGTCGTCGGTGGCAAACAGACGCGCCATCATCAGAGTCCAGAGCATCGAGAACGGGTTGTCGATACCCATGTAAACCGAAATCTTGAACTCGATATCGATGCCCATGCGACGCAGCAGGAAACCAGTCAGAATAGTTCCGGCGTTTATGTTCAAAACCTGATTTACGCCGTATTCGGTGTAAAAGTGCAGCAGTTCGTCTGCCCACAGATACGGATGATCGTTGGGCTGCCCGACACCGCCGAAATAGCCGGTGATGGTGGCCGGGCCGCCCAGATGGATGTTGGAGCCGTCGGTGCCTTTGTTGTCGAGCGTTTCGACTCGGCTGGCTCCGACAATGTTCATGGCGGCGCTGACGGCCAGAATGTCGTGATCGGCTTCCTGTTCCTTCATGTTGCGTACGCGGATAAAACGACCGGGCATAAGCTCTTTGCGGTCGATGGCCTGCTTCGCTTCTTCAATTATCCACGGAAAATATTGCAGGGCGCTGATTTCCAGCGTCACGGCTGTATCGTCAGCGAATTTCATGCTGTCGGCCTTGTCGCCAAGCACCTTGCGGCGATAATCCGGTATTGAAATGAAGGCTCCGGCGTCGCGCTCTTTGATGAGCCATTCGAGGTCGACCACATGCGGCGAACCGAATTCCTTGAGGCGGGCCATCTGATAGTCGAGCTTGGAACGCTCGCGCGCCTTGCGGTTTATTTCTTCTACCGTGCCGTAACGATTGACGACATCCACCAGTTTTCTGATAATTCCGGCAGCGTCGGCTTCGATAAGCTTGTTTATTTCGTCCAGACGCCCAGCGGGAATATGCAGCAGAGACTGCAAGTCGATCATAAGTCCTCCTCCATGGTTAGAAATTGACCTTCTGCAAAAAAACTCATGTGCAAGTCAGATTATTAAAAAGCATCGCCTTTGTCACGAAATCAATGAAGATTCCTGAATGAAATGCATTCAATGCAAATCGTGTGAATTTTTGCGATAAAAACAGAATGGAAAACTCTAAAGAAATAAAATTGCGGCTTTATACGGCGCGCCGATTTGTCCTGCATGCAAACTGCCATCGGACAGACACAATACCCATCACCGGCACAAGCCGTGCAACCGACATCATCTCCGGCTTAAACTGCCTGTATCTTCATTTCTTCATATATGCTCAAATCATAAAAAAATCCCCGTCATTCAACGGGGATTTTTCATTCAAGCTTCAGACGTTATTTGACGCTGATGATTTTGTACATGGCCTTTCCGCCCTTGACTTTGAAGATTCCAGCCATTCCGTTGGAAATCTTGCCGTCGTTCATGTTCCAGGGATCGGAACTGGCCGGGCCGGGATTGAGATACAACTTATCGGACATGGTTTCAGGGGCGATTACTGTTTTGAAATCGACTCCTACTGCCTTGCCGCCGGCCTCGTGGATATTGCCGAAAATGCCGAAGGGGATGTTGGCGGCCACAATGGTTTTAGCCATTTCGGGATCGCCGACATTACCGGCCTCCACCGCATGGTCGATGGCGTCTTTGCCTTCACCGCGAGGAGGTCCGTGACTGATGATCGCCGCCGGGCTGTCGCACTCTTTGGCCAGCAGGGCTACATCGTCCAGCTCTTTTTTGCCGTAGAGGCATCCCGGAGGATTGTGGATGTAATTAATATCGTAGTAACCAGCCAGAGAAATAAGATCGAGATCGTCAGCATCGAAACGGCGCTGAATGTTCATGTTGAAGAGGTTGGGATAAGTGGCCTGAACCTCTGTGAGAGCCTTGACGAAATCGTCCTTCTTTTCACGGTTGCCCATGATGATGAAGGTCGGCAGCTTCTGTTCGCCCAGGAAAGTGAAGACTGCCTTGAGTGCGTCGTAATTTTCCGAGCTGTCACCGGTGACGACGATGGCGTCAACCTTGGCGGCGGCGAATTCTGCATAAAACTTCTTGAGATTCTCCATGGTTGTGGGGATGGCGTCTTTGATGTCGGTGATAACGCCGACAGAATATTCGTCGTCCTCATCGGGAGTCTCAAGCTTTATCAAGTGTCCCTGTACGCTGTATTTTTTACCTTCTATGGTCAGTTCTTTTTTGTCGCCGACCAGACCGATGGGGCCGTGGCAGACATTGGGTTCGACCACTGCTGGCGGCTGAACTGCTGCTGCCGCAGCAGCGGCTTTTTCGGCCTCGGCTTTCTGCTCTTCGGCGATTTTAGCCTCGGTCTTGGCTACTTTTTCGGCATTTTTCTTTTTGTAGCTGTTGTCACAGCCCACAGAAAGAACGCCGGCGGTGAAGAGAACAACTACCGCCAGGGCTAGTAATCTACTGATTTTCATTGCCTAATCCCTCCTGATTTAACCTGAATACAGTTCGAAATCGTTTTTACGAATCGTCATTAGGGTTCGATGCCACCAATATACACTGATATGCCAATCTGTAAAGTAAAATCCGGGGTTTCATCTCAAGAAAGCGGCACAGGCAACAAGCATCTGTGATCTTTCGTTGACAGCGTAAGCCAACGGAAGTTAAATTACCCGGATGAAGAAAATGTCCCAACATAAGCCGGAAAAAGGCAGAAAAACGCAGTCCGACAACGACGCTCAGCGGGCTTTTCTGAAGCTTAAACATAACGCTGACGGAAGCATTTCGAGCGATACGATCAGTAATATTGAGAACTTGTGCGTTTCAGGCGTGCGACCGCGACTGATTGTTGAGATCGGCCGACCAGGTGAAACAATAAAAAGCGTCAACCTCATATTGCGCGAGTTATGGAATCAGAGGCAGAAAAACATCTTCGATGTGGATATCAGGCTGCACCCGGCAACTGAAAACTCAGCAGAAGAAGTGTCAGCACATCTTAAAGGAATGTCCATATGGCGCAGAATTGCCGACAACCTGCGTCTGAAGTTCGATGCCGACGAATCGGAAAAGCTAATAATAAACGTCAGTTATCGCTGCAACAACCGCTGCGGATTCTGTTCCGTAGCCGACCGCGAACGGGTTGACGGAGCTTTCGAACGTCAGATTGCGGCGCTTGACGAGGCCCGCCTGCGCGGCGTTCGCCTGCTGGACATAGACGGAGGAGAACCGCTGCTTTATCCGAAGCTTTTCGATCTCATCAGGGCTGCGCAGAAACGCGGTTTCGAGCGTATCACCCTTACCAGCAACGGACGCCTTCTAAGCGATGAAAAATTGTGCGCCGGACTGGCGGAAACCGGAGCAGACGTGCTGGTTTCATTGCATGCTTCGCGCGAGGATATCCACGACCGCCTTGTAAACGCACCCGGAGCGTGGCGTCAGAGCGTCAAAGGAATAATGAACGCCCGCAGGCTCTTCAGGCGCATCGGGATCAACGTCACGGTTGTAAGCGAAAATGTCGAAGACATTCCGCGACTGGCGGCGCTGGCGGCAAAACTCAAAGCAGATGTTTTCAACATCCAGCTTTATACGCCTTTCGGAGAATGCAATCCGAAATTCGCTCCGACATTCGAACGCCTGCGCGAATTTCTGCCCTCAGCAATCGACAGCCTTAAAGATGTCATGCCGGTATATCTTGTTAACGCACCTCACTGTGCACTGCCCGGCTACGAGGAATACTGTTCGCTCGACTATCAGAAAGCGGTCAGGCGCATGCTTTTCGCCAACGGCGAAGAAGTCAATCTGGCCGAATATCTCGGAGTCAGGCGCTTCAAAAATGCACTCTGCGACACCTGCCCGCAGGACAGCGTCTGCGGCGGATTCTGGGATTACGGCACAGACCCCGACACAGGCGAGAAATACCGCATCCGCATGCTTGACGTGATTGCAGGATACCCTTGCGACGCAAACTGTCCCTTCTGCGCCATCGACGACGATTTGTGGACAAACGAAATGAACACGGCTGAAGTCAGAAGGCGTATAGACTCCGCCATGATTTACGGGCCGTCGCTGCTGCGCTTCGGCGGCGGCGAACCGACAATAAGGCCGGATTTTTTCGAGTTGCTGCGGTATGCCGCAACAATGAATTTCGAGCGTGTCAGCGTACAAACGCATGGCTTCCGTCTGGCGGGAACGGATTTTGTGCGCAATATGGCCGAATGCGGCTGCAACAAGGTCAATGTGTCGGTGCGCGGACACATTGCTGCAACGCACGAATCCCTTACGGGCGTCCCCGGAAGTTTCGAGCTGCTGCAAAAAGGAATACGCAACGTTATTGCAGACGGACGCATGCAGCTTGAAATAGATATGATCGTAAGCAGGCTGAACTACCGCACACTTTCGGACGAGCTGCGCTTCTTCCACGAACTAGGAGCACGTCGCTTCAACATGTGGTTCATTTCGCTGGAAGGCCGCGCACGTAAAAGAGCCGATGAACTGGCGGCGCGCATGTCGGAAGCCGCGCCTTACGTGATGCAGGCCTGCGAAACGTCACGCAGCCTGAAGCTCGAAACATTGAAGGTCTATTACCTGCCATACTGCTTTATGAAAGGTTTTGAAGAATTCGTCTGGCACCCGCTGGATGAAAATGTCCTGGTTATCTCTCCCGGCGCAGACTTCAAACTTGATCGCGGAAAAATAGACATCGGCGTCAAGCCGCCGCCGTGCGACGCCTGCGCCATGCGCAAGCGCTGCTTCGGTCTGGCACCGGCTTATATGCAGCACTTCGGATTCGATGAATTGTCACCCTATGAAAAAGCGCCGAAAAAACTCTGAGCAACGAAGCAGCATAAATATCAATTCATAAAATGCCCACGATGTAGTATTCTATAAGAAAATCGTAGAAGGCCATGCAGGCCGGAACAGTGAGTGTGACAGGTTTTGTACAACAAGAGGACGAAATGAAGAAAAGCCTTCTTATTATAGTGATACTGGCTTCAGGTTTATTGCTGGCCGCATGCGGCGAGTCTTCTTCCGCCGACGGCGATGGGAACGACAGCGATCAGAACATCTTCCCCGACGGCGACAAAGACGATTATTTGCCGCCCGATGGCGACGAAGACGGCGAATTTGAAGAAACTGCGCCGGATGGCGATGAAGAAACATTTGAACTCGACGAAGAAAAAGACACCGTCGAAAAAGAACCCGACATGGATATCTACTATCCAGAATATGATACCGACCCGGAACCGGAAGCGGAATGCGGACCTAATTCCGAGCCTTGCCTGCCGGGCTGGGCCATTGGCCAGGAAGGTTATACCTGCTCAGGCAGAAAGCTTGTGCACGTTACACCGGAAGAACCGGAACCGCCTTACTGCCGCAGCGAATGCAATTTCGAAACCGTCGCCACCTGCCCCACGGACTGTGTCGATCCCGGAGACGGGCAGGCTTACTGTGAAGACGGCGAACTGGACGGCGACATTGAGGAAAACGAAGATATTGAAAGCGATGGCGACCAGACCGATCTGGACGACTTCGAACAGCCTGACGGCGACGCTTCCGAAATCACCGAAGATGGCGAAACGGAAGCCGTTGACGGCGAAACATGGCTGTGCCGGCCCGACAGTTTCGAGCCCAATGAAGGTCTGGCAGGGGCGATTCCGTTGAGCGGCGGATACTATGAAGGCTATACCATCTGCGCCGACGATCAGGACTGGTTCTGGCTCTACCTGGTTCAGGGCGACGAACTGACCGTGCGCATCGAATTCACCAACTCAGAAGGCGACCTCAACCTATTCCTGCGCAACGAATCCGGCTCGATTCTATTGAGTTCCACTTCCGAAAATCAGGATTACGAAGAAGTCAGCATCACCGCTACTCAATCACAGACATTTTATTTCTTCGTAACTTCATACGGCGGCATGGAGAACGATTACAACATCTCCATCGACCACGTTGTTTATCTGGATGGAGACGAGGAAGTCGATTTCGATCTTCAGGAACCGGACATCGACAAAGATGTGACGCCACCCTGCGCCAACGATCTTTACGAGCCCAACAACGCTCGCCTCGAATCAATACCTATCGGCCCGACCAATCTCAACGCGCTGTATGTATGCCCAAACGAACAGGACTGGTTTGCCATCGACCTGCTGGCCACCGATAATTTCCACGCCGAAATTCACTTCCAGCAGTTCTACGCCGACCTGGCGTTCAAACTATACGGACCAGACGGAACTCATCTGGCGACATCGCTTTACACAATCAACGGCTACCGTGAGCTGAACCGCTACGTCACGCAGACCGGAACCCACTACCTTCTTATATACGCACGCGACGCCGGAGACGAAGTGGCCTATACTCTGAAAACAACCGTTCAGCATAACCCTGCCGGATGTTCCGACGACGCCTTCGAGAACAACGACGACGACGAGCACGCCACAACACTTGCCGGCGGCGACTACAATAATCTCATGTATTGCGCTTACGATTATGACTGGTACGCTTTCGACATGCTGGCCGGAGAAACCCTGGAACTCGGAATTTATTTCCCGCACAATTCAATAAACATCGAAGCCGAATTATATGACAGCAACGGGGAAGTCGTCGATTACAGCAACTCACGCACCGACAACGAATATCTGTATTATCACGCCGACAGCGATACTACTGTTAAAGCATTTATCTACGGCATCGGCTATCTGGAACATTCTTACAGCCTCAGCGTAAACCTCGGAGAATTCGAAGGTTGCGATGAAGACCCGTACGAAGACAACGACGAAGTAAGCGCACCGCACCCGATAGATGTCGGTAATTACCCCGCAATGGCGGCCTGCGCCGAAGACCCCGACTATCTGTCGTTCGAAATGGAGAACGGCAATCAGGTTACGGCAATCGCTCTGACGGACAGCCCTGACTACATGCTCATGCGTCTTTTCAACCCGACAGACGAACAGGTTAAAACGTCTTCAGCGACAACGGGCGGAAGAAAACTGACATACAGAGCCACATCCGGCGGAATTTACAAACTTGGAGTTGAAGCTCAATGGGGCAGCAGTTTCGCCTATGATCTGGACATTAACATCTGCCCGGAAGACGCCTTTGAGGAAAACGACAACTACATAAAAGCCATTTTCGTTCCACAATCGACCACCTACCCCGACATGGTGATCTGTCGCGATGATGAAGACTGGTTCTCCTTCCAGCAGTGGCAGGGTACGCAGGTTACAATTATCATGCAATATCAATATCTCAACGGAGACCTGGACATGTACCTGCGCGACGTTTCAGGCAATATCCTGAAACAGAGCACCACTCAGACCAACACCGAGTCGATTCAGTTCACGGCTACGACTTCTTCCACCTATTATATACAGGTGGTGGGCTATGGCGACGCACAGAACAGCTATTCCATCAGCTTCTCTCTGTAAAAAGAATAAGGCAGCCGGAAAACTGCGCGTAATTGCACAGAATTCCGGCTGCATCAGTTCCTCCAGAACGGATTAACGACATTACGGATATAACTACAAATTGTTGTTGGATTTACTGTTGAAGTTAGCCTTGAGTCTGGTTAGGATGAGACAGAAACAGCATATTGCG
The DNA here is from genome assembly GCA_029570245.1 of Deltaproteobacteria bacterium. Taxonomy (GTDB): domain Bacteria; phylum Myxococcota_A; class SURF-8; order SURF-8; family SURF-8; genus JAKQSH01. The sequence goes on from JAKQSH010000157.1 coordinate 9,024, forward strand.
GATAGAAAAAAACATGCCGGATTCCTAAAAAGATTCCGCACTCCTACGATGTGAGTTGAGCACTGTTTTTTTCTTCCCCCCCGAAGAAATCCCAGCCAGTTGTCTTAAGATACTCAGCCTTACCGGTTTGACTGGGATTACAGCCTTTTGGCCCCCGTCATTTCATAAGCTCGCGGTCACCGTCCCCATTTGCGTGACAAAGCATGAGCCAGTCTTCATGGTGTTATTAATACTTATCTGAAACAAAAAGTAAACAGGTTGAAATCCTATAAATTGAGAGGAATTATCCTAAAAAAAACCTTTTTTCTATGAATATAATTAAAAGCGGCTTGTTAGATGAGGGTATTTCTGCTATTTTACCTGCAATTACAAGTCGTTCGACAATGGCAAAAGCGCAATGCGCATCAAAACGCAGGGAAAAAGTTTCGAGGCCCGAATGAACATGAGACTGTTTGTTATTACAGCGTTTTTTTTACTTTTCGCACTGTCCTGTTCATCACAGGGCGGCGGTGGAAATTCGGGCGGAGATTCCGACACAGATAACTCCTGGCCTTTTCAGCCGGATGGCGACGATGTCGTTCCGAATTATGAATGCAATGCGGACGTTGACTGCAACGACCCTTCTTACAAATGCGAAGATCATTTCTGCGTGCCGCGCAACCTGCCGGACGGCGATGATGAATACGAAGAAGACGATTCCTCGGAATGGCCGTGCGGCATTGACTGTTCCAAGCTGCCCAACGTTTATAAAGCGCATTGC
>JAKQSH010000176.1 GCA_029570245.1 Deltaproteobacteria bacterium
GCAGGCTCTGGTTCTTTGCTGCAGTCAGATTTTTCCACGGTATTTATTTCGATTATGTCTATCTGTGTCGGGCTCTTCACGTCCAGCCATGCCACATTCCAGTGATTGCAGTACTTGAGATAGTTTTCCGTGTATGGAGGACCGTATCTGAAGGTTTTTTTCAGTGAGCCGAAAAGCCAGATGCGCACAGTCAGTGCCTGAGAATCTTTCCCTGCGTAATTTTCTACCGCCACCAGATGTTTTCCGGCGAGGGGCAGCGAAAGATTGATGTTTTCAGGGCCGCGCCCTTTGATATCGTCGATGTCGAGTGTCGGGTCGTCGTCGCGTATGCCCTCTGTTCCCCAGTCCGGCGCATTGGGCGGTCCGGGGCAGCCCTGAGGGGCACATTCGCATGGTGGGTCGTTCAGCGAACATAGCGTATCGCAGTTGAGCCAGTGGCAGTCGTCAAGGCTGTTCTTGTCGGCTCTGACATATGTTCCGCCGGGACGCACCATGTGCAGGTCGTGGTCGTTGCCTTCTTTAGACCATATCAGTTGTACGTGTATGGTTTCCTGCGGAATGGCCTGAATTGTGACCAGGTCGTATACGCTGTCGGTGCAGACCTGATTTTCTGCGTCTGTGCCGCAGTCTTCTGGAGATGAGTAGCCGTCGTCCGAGTCACAGAGGCTTAATCTTACTATGTATGTTCCTGCCAGCTCGGCATAAAAATTGGGGCGGGCTTCGTCCGTCCATATGCCCTGAATGTTGTCGCCGCGATTGTCTTTAATGACGGCGCGGTATGCTCCTTCCGGTTTCTGGGCTTCTCCGTCCACTCTGTGCCAGTCCCATTTGTACGCGACGATGGAGCCGTTTTCGTCCGAAGACGCGCTGCCGTCCAGGTATACCGTATCCAGCGGAGCAACCTGCTGGTCGGGGCGGGCCACAGGCACGCCGCAGACTGCCACATTGCTGGTCGTGAGCAGTGCGTTTGTTGTTTCCTGTTCTCCGTCAAGATACCAGCGCACCTGCATCTGATCGTCTGGAATACCGCCTTCCGGGATTTCATTTTCCGGCGGCATGTCCAGCCTTACTGTCACCTCAGAACTTTCACCGGCTTCGAGCTGGTATGGGAGGCTGATCGAGGCCGAGCCCGATTCTATTCTGTCTATTGAATAATATCCATTTCCAGATAGAACGGTGATGTCGCTTATTTCGGTGTTTACCGTTCCGACGTTGAGCACTTCGACTGTACGGTAATTGGCTTCTCCGGCGATGACTGCGCGGAATTGAATCATTTCGGGTTCGATGACGATTCTGGGTGCTGATTTGATGGCAGAAATCAGAGGTATGTTCGTGCGCGGAGAAGCCGGGTCGTCGGAGAGCACCTGAACTTCACCGCTGTCGGCGGTATTGTCATCCGGCACGTAGTGCAGGCGCAACATTGTTGCGGTTCCGGCGGCCAGAGAAATCGGCAGACTTTCGTGTTCTTTGAAAAATTCGTGGCTGGTGCCCTGAGTGAACTGCATCGAAGGGATGTGAAGTTCAACTCCGCCGGAGTTGCACAGCTCGATTTCAATCACCGAAGCGTCTCCGATCTGCACCGCGCCGAAGTCGGCTTCCTTGGGTTCTATTGTAATTTGAGGAACAGTTGAAAGAGGATCGTTGAAACAGGTCGTGCGTTCAAATTCGACATCGCTTTCGATGGTGCCGTCCCAGTCTCC
>JAKQSH010000032.1 GCA_029570245.1 Deltaproteobacteria bacterium
AAATCACGCGGAGCGTCATCCGGCAGATCGACCGCAAGACTGATCAATGCGTCACTTGAAATATGATGTATGGGGCTCATGCCTCTTACCTGCAATATCCACGGCAGAGACAGCGAAACATCCGCCGGATATGCTCCGCGGTGCGCAGCCTGAAAAGGATTTATCGGATTGTCGATGCGCGTGATGTCGGCCAGTCCGTCACGCCGCGCCTGCAGATCGGCCCCGGCGATGTATAGAGCCGAAGCATCCAGACGACCGTACATATCCATGCCTGCGACCAGAGAACGGGATTCAATGAGCGGACGCGGAACTTCAATCACCCATGGGCTTGATTCGGACCTGAAAAGATATGCTCCCCAGCCGTTCTCCGAATTGCGTTCAACAAGCAGCCACTCCACGCGCTTCTGAGCGTCCGAATCAAAAGCCAGCAGCCTGTAGCCAATGGCGGCGGAACGCATGTTCAGATATCGCCTGAGTGTTTCAAGCTCCGCAGCAACAGGCTTTCCTTGGCCGAGCGCCTGTCTTATGGGTTTGACGATCATTTCCTGCAAATAATCCATCTGACATGAATTCGGAACGCGGTAACGCTCAGAAAGAGGTGCGGCTGTAAATTCCGGTTGTTCGGTATAAGTCCTGCGCAGCCAGGCCAACCCGGACAATTCAGTTTCAATATCAGCGAAATCTTCGGATGGCGCCAGCCTGAAAACGTCTTCGGGGTTGAGAACAACTTCCGCGAATTCGGTCATGTCTGAAGAATCCAGAAGGGAAGCTTCGTCGTACCGGTGCCATACCATGCGATATTCAGGAAAACGCTTCTTGAACATGTCCAGCTTGAACATCGAAGGCATGCGACTGCGAACAAACACCGTTGATGGTCCGTCTGAAGTTCTGACCTGAACAATGGAGTTATGCCCAAGCATGTCGTGAGCGAGAGCGAACGGCGAACCTGTTCGGTTCAGCACTGCCTGCTCTTCGCTGCGATAACTGCGCCAGCCGTTTATAAGCAGAGTACAGGCGTGCATGTCCGGGAAAAGCATAATGGCGGCATCCAGAGAAACCGGTTCCTCATACGGGTAAGGCACTTCCATCAGCATTCCCTTTGAACATCCCGCAAGCAACACCACCACCGGCCAGCCGCGTCTGTCGGCAGGACTGCTGTCCAGGCGTTCTCGCAACACCAGAGCATTGCGATCAGAACCATCGAAGGCTTTCATCCGCACATAAGAGAGAGAAAGGTTCAGACGCTGCAACTCGCGTGAAAATTTTTCCGTTATGCCTACCACCCCTTGAGACGGATCAACTTCTTCCGCCATTCTGGCGGCAGCAGCCAGAACATTCTGATATCTTATGCGCGATGCCGTTCCGGCTGCAGCGAAGTCTTCAGGCAGCACAGGCAGAGCCTGGACAGAGGCAAGTTGCAGGCTGGCGGATGACTCTTCTTCGACAACAACCTGAAAATATTTCTTTTCCTGGCTGACAGGCATGACTTCTTCAATAAAAAGCTCATCAATTTTATAAAGACCCAGACCGATAATATTTCCGGCCAGAAAAGCCAGCAGCGAAGTGAAAAGAGTTGGACCGACGACAAGCGCCCAGCTGCGGTTTTCCCAGATATTCAGAGCGATCAGACTGGGCAACAGATAACCGAACCCGAAGAGATCGGAAACCACAAAACCCGGATAGGCGTCTGCCATATAAAAGCCAACAACAAATTTCAAGCCAAGTCCTATTGTAAAAATCAGCAGCAGACGCCGAATGCCCTGTAAAGTTGTGCGCCTGAAGACAGGCAGAGACGAAACCAGAAAAGCTATAAATGCAACCAGAGTGGATTCAATGACGGTCGTAAGAATCTTCCACGGCATATACCATGAAACAGCCAGCAGAGAGGGAATCATTATGCCGTTGAAATCCCAGCCGTAACGAAGATTGAAACGTGCGGCTATCAGCATTCCCAGAATAAGAGTGATGTAAATTTTAGGGGACGAAGTGAAATCAAGCGCCAGGTCCTGAAATGTAAGCTCGAAGTTGGCGATCGAGAAATTGGTGAACGGAATGATGACATACATCAGAATCGCATATGTCAGAGCGACGGGAACGGCTACTTCAACAAAGCCGCGCCTGAAGCCTGGCCGCCACATGGCATGAGAAGCCAGCGGAACAATGACGAGACCGATCCCGTACAGACGACTTGCGGCATCCAGCGGCATTCCCAGAAAATCCACAGCCCAGCCGGAGAGTTCGTGAAACAGCCAGACTTCGTAGAGCAGACGCACCAGAAGTGAAATAAT
>JAKQSH010000208.1 GCA_029570245.1 Deltaproteobacteria bacterium
GACCGGTTTGGTCAGAAAATCGTCCGCTCCGGCGTCTATTCCGCGCACCTTGTCTTCCATGCCGTCCAGAGCGGTAATCATTATTATAGGAATAATACGCGTTTTTTCGTCTGATTTCAGACGCCTGCAAACTTCGAAGCCATCCATGCCGGGCATCATTACATCCAACAGAATCAGATCAGGAGCCATAAGGGCGACCTTGCCGAGCGTTTCCTCGCCCGTATAAGCGGCATCCGTCTGATAACCGGCGGCAACAAGGTAAGCCTCAAGCAGCCTTACGTTTTTAGGAACATCATCTACAATAAGAACGCGGAAATCCCTGTTCATTTAAGCTCCTTGAAACAATCATAAAAATACAAACCCGCTTTTCTGATTCTCCCGCGATTTGACGCAATGTCAAGAACAAGCGGCATTTATAAAAAAATCTGATGGATTCCAGTGAAATAGGCTATTATCATAAGCAGTTAAGAAAAACTTGCATATTGATTGCGTTAGCCGTCGTCTTTATTATAATGAGTGCAAATTTTTTCTGGAGAGTGGGGATATGCCGTTGAACAGCGCCGAGATACTGCTTGAACAGGGTGTAATCGACGAAGAGCAGTTGAGAAACCTGAAAAAAAAGGCCAACAGAGAAGGTCGGACCTTCCTTGAGCAGCTTATCGTCGATCAAGTCTGTTCCGAAGAGGATGTCGCTCAGAATCTCAGCATCGGCATGGGTCTGCCGCTGGTTTACCTCACGCAGTTGCGGATTCCAGGCTATGTGGCAAAAATTCTCCCCAGAGAAAGAGCACTTTCGTTAAAGGCCATTCCGGTTTCTCTGAAACGCGAAAACGATGCGGAAGTTCTTTACGCCGCGTTTTTCGACCCGACCGACGCTGACGCAGTAAAAGAAGTCGAACTGGCCGCAGGCCGTTCCGTAAAAGTAGTAATAGCCGCATTAAGCGATATAAAAAACGCCATCGCCCGTTATAATGTGGCGCTGAACGTCAAGAAACGTCCGTCTGCCCATATCGAAGCGGTAAAACCAGTCGAAGAAGAGCCAGAACTGCCTCCGTTGCCGGAAGTTGCCGATGCTGCCGCAGCGTCGGATTTTGAAATAGACCTTGGAGTTGATGCAGTGGAAAGCGTTGTACAAACGCCCCTCTCCCCGCCCCCGCTGCCGCAGACAGAAAGTGTCACAGCTGAAAAACAGACCGGAGAGTTCTCTGTATCCGGGTTCGATTTGGATTTCGAGATCGAAGCGGTTGATGAAGTTCCAAGCGGCGAGAAAGTCGCATTCCAGCGCAGTGAAATCAGCTTTGAAGACGAAGATTTCGCACTTGACCTCGAAAAACCGGAACAATCGACAGAAACAGCCGCAAACGACAAACAGAACCAGAGTGAAACAGAAGAATCATTCGATTTTCTTTCCATCAATTCCAATGCGCTTTCACAGGACGACAGCGTAATTGAACTGAAACGCGAAGAATCCAAAAAGGCAAAACAGGCTTACGCCTGGGGCGTTGAAGACCTTGACTTCAAAGAAGACGGCGATCTTGAGGAGGAAAAGAAGCCTTCCGTCGCCACAGGAAGCGACAACCTCGAATTCGAAATACCGCTCGAAACATCCGGCGGGACGGATTTTTCTTCAAGGAATCCAGAGGAAGAAGACGACGATTTCAATCTCGATTTCGCCTTCGAGACCAACCAATCAACAGAAAATTCTTCTTCCGACCAGAAAGAAAATGTGCTTGAGGACTTCAATTTCGATTTTGAAGAAGCCATCCCCCCGGCCCCGAAACTGGAGGAACAGACCTCTTTTGGAGAGGCGGATAAGCGCCCAACTAAAGAGTTCGAGATCAAATTCGACGAAGAGTTCTCTTTTGAAGAACTTGAAAACGCCAGAAACGAAATCAACAATGAGCCGCTGACGGAAACCAGAGTAACTCCGGCTGCATCAGCGGCACCATCTGCTCCAGAGCCAGTGCAGCATCCTTCTACAACAACTGCGCCGCAACTGGCAAAACTCGATGAAATTGCACGAAAAATCGACGACGGCGTAGATTTCAACTTCGACGACGTTGTTGCAGACCTTGATCGTCTGCTTGAAGGCGGGTGCGACATAAAAGACGACGGCTCGCCACGTGACGGAGAAAGTGTTTTGCCGCGCGAACTGTGTGAAGCACTCTTGAGCATTGCAGATGAAGCAGGAGAAACGGTAAGCGCACACGAAGTAGACCGCATATACGAAATGATGACCGGTCGCCGCCCGGACGCTGAAGACGAACGTACAAAAAAACTGCGAACACTGTTCAAAGACCGCATTCAGAAATTCATAGATCAGATTTAACCCAAAAACTGCAGACAGGCACCTACTTTTTCAGGACATCAGGCCCCTGACCTCCGGCGATTTTCTCGTATACGCCTTTTTCAGCACGCTTGTAAGCTGTCAATCCTTTAGCCGCCGCTTTTTCATAATCAACCTTATCACCCTGATACGCAGCATTCGGCAGGGCTGGAGCGGAAATCACTCTCTCAAGACAGCCATCGCCGGGCTTGCCTTCCGCGACGCATTCGTCGCCGCACAAGCGTCGCGGGATGGAATTGGATTGCAGGATTTCAATGAGACAGCCGCATTTGGTGCAGCGATATTCATACAGCGGCATGGCGCTATTGCTCCTGATAGCCGTATATATCGTCAGTCAGAGAGCCGCCGTTGTCGTAACACTGCATGAAAATTTCACAATCAGCGTCATATTTTCCGCAGCGAATAAGGAGATCGTTCATGTCCAGTTCCGGGTTATCGTAGACTCCGGTGGCGCAGGCATCCTGACATTTCTGCACATAAGCGTCGTCGAAGTCTCCGCCGCGACAGGCTTTCTGCATTTCGCAATAATCACGACACAGCTGAAATTCACCTTTAGCGCCCGTAGTGTCTGAACCGCAAGCGAAGAAAAACATAATGGCAATCGAAACGACAGATACAAAAAACGATTTCAACAGCGTCTCCTTTCGAGCAGAATTCATACTTCCAGAATGATATTCCATTAACGACAGAGTGCAAGATTAATGCTGTACTGTTTTGCGTCTTAACAGCAGTAACGCACACATAACAATAAATAAGCCAGAAGGAACTTCCGATTCGGAACATCCCGAATCCGAGGCGGAACCGTGCGGTTCGTAATCTCCGCCGTCCGGCGATTCATCACCGTCAACCTGCAGATTGGCATCACTGTCAGACTGATCACCATCTTCGAATGCATCATCACCGTCAACAGCAATTTCGGAGTCACCATCCGTGACATTATCTTGATCTCCGTCAGGATTCGCCCCGCCTTCAACAATCAGCGTCCATTCAACCGTGCTCCTGGCAAGTTCCAGCGCATCCGCACGGCGAATATATCCGCCGTCGTCAAATATCAGTGCCTTTAAAGAATGCACACCTTCTCTCATTTCATCGGCGTTCACTTCATATTCAGAAGAATTCACATTTTCCATCGGGACATCGTCAAGACTCCAGGTTACTTTAATAAAATTGCTCGTGGTATGCAGCGGTTCTGCGTCAATAACTACAGATTCCCCTTCGTACACGTAAACTTCTCCACCTGATGCGTCAGAAGGTTGTAAAACGACATACATTGATTCGAGCAGGGCTTCGGTACAGACTTCACAGAAATCCACACCCAGAGCACGCATGCGACAATCCAGCCTGGGTCTGTAAATACCGCTGGCCTGATAGCGTGCGCCTTCGAAAAGACCGACCACATCGGCGTATATATCTTCCTCAGGAGTCGGCAGCGGAGTACCGTTTTCTATCCACACCCGCCACTTGATTTTCGCCGGATCATCCTCTTCCGTCACGTTGGCTTCTTCCCCGACAGGAACATATCCCGGCCACGGATCGTCATACTCGTCGGCAAGATCGCCTATCATGTGCCCGGCTTCATGCAGCAGAATCTCCGGGGCATACTCGTTGACGGAGGTTACGGCCACTTCACCGCCGCTGCCGCCATATGTTTCATCGTTAACAAGCACAAATATGTATGTAAGAGTTTCCAACAGTTCCGGGAACGCACTGCGCACGATCTGCTTTACTATTGCGTCGTTGACGACCAGAAGGCGATCAAGCCCGGCGTAATCGTACTGGGCCTCAAGCGCGGTATCGACATCTATACCCTGCGAAGGATGGTCTGCGCCGGATTCGTTTGACACCACATGCACCAGATTGAAATTGAAAAACTCGCGGTATTCGTTCCATGGTTTCACTCTGGAAAATTCATCAACCAGCCAGACAGCATCATCATAAAGATCGCTCTGTTGATCGGCTGTGTAACCGTCGCCAAGAATGATGATATTAAGGCGATTATCCGCCGGACCGTTCTGCTCTATGACTTCGATATCACCTGTTGCAGCTTTTGTTTGAGCGATGCGAACGAAATGAGCTGCCGAAAGCGAGAATTCCTGCGCCTGGACAAAACTTTTTCCATCAGTCGATCTGCCGAACAAACGCAGAGATGCGCCGGATAATGCAGGAACAGAAATATAAACGATGCCGGATTCCTGGAATCCGTTGTAGTGGTGCGCCTGACCTGGCGCAACAAATCTCTGGTCAAACAACGCCGACAGACGGCGCGGATCGCGGAAGTACCCGGCGGCGACAGCACCGCCCGACGCTACAAGTTCATAGCGAAAATCGGCACCGCGTTTCAGTTCGGCGCGCGGCGCGATATACGCACCCGGCGTTTCGGCCACTTCAAGAAGAGCGGCGCCTTCGGCGCCGATTTCGAGCTTCAGAACATAACGGCTTTCTGCGGCATACACAGGAAACACCGCAAACAGAACGACAGCCAACAGAAGAAACAAAATCGGGAAACGCATGATATACTCCTTTTTTCTGAATGCATTATAGCAGCATAGTAAGAAATTGCACTCCATTAAGGAATATCCTTACAGAATTCGGAGAATCTCATTAATGGAAGAGGCTTGACATAATTGCTTCTGTAAATAGGATGGTGGCCTGTTTATACTGGAGCATTGATTATGTCGGACCGCCTTTCAGATTATCGTTACGATCTTCCGCCGGAATTGATAGCTCAGCATCCGACTGAGCGGCGCGATTCCAGCCGTCTGCTTGTGCTTAATCGCAGCGACGGAAGCCTGACCCACAGCAGATTCTCGCAACTGGGCGAATTTCTGAAACCCGGCGATCTGCTGACGCTCAACGACACCCGTGTCGTTCCGGCTCGTATATACGGTCGCAAACCTACCGGCGGCATGGTTGAAATCGTACTGTCAAAAAAGCTGTCCGACAATAGATGGGAAGCAATTGTCGGAGCAAAGGGACGCGCTAGGCAGGGGATGCGAATTCTGTTCGAAGGCTTCGAAACTCAGGCGGAAGTGCTTGAGAATCTGGGAGAAGGCGTCTATCTGCTGCGCTTCGACGGCCAGCAGACGCCCGAAGAAATAATGGAAAAAATCGGGCACATGCCGCTTCCCCCATATATAAAGAGAAACTCCGAAATACCTACCGCACCGGAGGATCGCGCACGCTATCAAACAGTTTTTGCGCGCACGGAAGGAGCTGCGGCGGCTCCGACGGCAGGATTGCATTTTACGCCGGAATTGCTGAAATCGCTTGAACGTCAGGGCGTCGGACACACCTTTGTTACACTGCATGTAGGACCGGGAACTTTTCTTCCAATACGCGAAGACGACCTGAGCAAAGTGCATCTGCATTCAGAAAAGGCCATTTTTCCGCAATCGGCAGCAGATGCAGTTGCGGAACTCCGCAAGCACGGAGGCAGACTGATCGCGGTTGGGACTACATCGGTGCGTACACTGGAAAGCGTGCCGGACCTTGACTGCGCATGGAGCGGAGATACGAGTCTTTTTATCAGACCCGGATATGAATTCAGGCATGTTGACGCCATGATTACGAATTTTCATCTGCCCGAAAGCTCGCTGCTGATGCTGGTCGCCGCATTCGCGGGAAAAGAGCTTATGGATTGTGCCTACCGGGAAGCCATAGAGAAACGCTATCGCTTTTACAGCTACGGCGACGCCATGCTGATTCTGTGAGGAAAAATGAGCGCCATTAAATACAGACTTATAAAAAAATCGGGCATGGCGCGTCGCGCCGAACTGGAAACGCCGCACGGAAAAGTTCAGACGCCGGCATTCATGCCGGTCGGCACTCAGGGCACGGTAAAAGCCATGACGCCCGAAGAACTGCGCGAACTGGGCGCGGAAATGATATTGTCCAACACATACCATCTTTATCTGCGTCCCGGACACGAGCGAGTAAAGCGTCTCGGCGGACTGCACCGCATGATGCACTGGGACGGCCCCATCCTTACGGATTCCGGCGGATTTCAGGTTTTTTCGCTTGCCGACATCCGCAAAATCCGCGAAGAAGGCGTAGAATTTCAGTCTCACATAGACGGCTCGCGACATCTGCTGAGCCCGGAAAAAAGCATCGAAATTCAGGAAGCTCTTGGAGCGGACTTTATTACGGCCTTCGATGAATGCCCGGCTGCCGGACAGCCGCGCGACTATGTCATAAAATCCATGGAACTTACAAATCGCTGGGCGGAACGCTGCCTTAAAGCAAAAACCCGCAACGACCAGGCGTTGATGGGAGTGGTTCAGGGCGGAGTTCACGAAGACCTGAGAGTCAGGCACGCTCAGCAGATAAGCTCTATGGGCTTCGATGGCTTTTCAATCGGTGGGCTGGCAGTAGGAGAAGAAAAAAATCTGACTTACCGCACGATTGAAATCACCACACCGCATCTGCCCGAAAATTACGTCAGACACCTGCTGGGAGTCGGCACGCCGCAGGATATAATAGAAGGCGCAATGCGCGGCGTTGACATATTCGACTGCGTCATGCCGACCCGCAACGCACGCAACGGCACGATGTTTACCCATGCTGGAAAAATCACCATTAAAAACGCCCGCTATCAGGACGACGACGGACCGCTTGATCCTCGGTGCGATTGTTATACCTGCCGCCATTATTCACGCGCATACCTGCGGCACCTTTATATAGCAAACGAAATTCTGGCGATGCGTTTAAACACCATACATAACCTGCATTTTTATCAGGAACTTATGGCGCGAATCCGGCTGGCGGTCGAAAACGATTCGCTGGAAAGCCTGCGGCGCGAATTCGACTGGAATGAAAGTTCCGTTGAAAATGAAGAGCAGAATTCTTAGTGATAAAAGCGGACAGTTTTTGCTTGATTTATACCTGCCGGCGTTTTAGCATCTTCCAAACCGTCATACTTGGAATGACGGATGGAGAAGGTTTTCTAATGAGGAATCAGGCGCAATAAACATCATTGGCTGGTAACTGCCGCAATAGGCAGTCACCCTGATGTGAAAGTCTGCCTGATACTGATTTTCCAGAATGGAAAGGGAGGAATTAAAAATGGCAATTCTGCGTGGAAAAGATATCCCGAAAGCAGAAGGCAAACTGGCGATACTGACCCCCGGAATGGGCGCCGTCGCCACAACGTTCATGGCCGGCGTAATCTCGGTCAGAAAAGGACTTTCGCTGCCGATCGGCTCGCTGACTCAGATGGGAACTATCCGTCTCGGAAAACGTACCGACAAGCGTTCGCCCAAAATCAACGACTTCGTACCTCTGGCACAGCTCGACCAGATTGTCTTCGGCGGTTGGGACATTTATTCCGACAACGCTTACGAAGCCGCAGTCAAAGCTGCCGTTCTCAAACCGCAGCACCTCGATCCCATCAAAGACGAACTGTCGGCAATAAAACCCATGACAGCTGTTTTCGATCATAAATACGTCAAAAACATCGACGGCCCCAACAAGAAAACCGGAACCAGCAAGATGGATTTGGCCGAGCAACTGCGGGCCGATATCCGTAATTTCATAAAGAACAATGGTTGTTCACGCGCAGTAATGGTATGGTGCGCCTCAACCGAATCCTACTCCAAACCGACCGAAATCCATGAAACGCTGGCGGCATTTGAAGACGCTCTGCGCAAAAGCGATCCCAACATTGCTCCCAGCCAGATTTACTGCTACGCCTCCCTTATGGAGGGTGTACCATTCGCCAACGGCGCTCCCAATCTCTGCTCGGAAATCGGCGCAATGCAGGAACTGGCCGAAAAGCAGAAGCTTCCCATCGGCGGAAAAGACTTCAAGACCGGCCAGACTCTTATGAAGACCATTCTGGCGCCCGGATTCAAAGCCAGAATGATAGGTCTTTCCGGCTGGTTCTCGACCAACATCCTCGGCAACCGCGACGGCGAAGTATTGGACGACCCGGAATCATTCAAAACCAAAGAAGTCTCCAAACTGGGAGTTCTTGACGACATTCTCGATCCGAAAAGCTTCCCGGAACTGTACGGCAACCTATATCATAAAGTGCGCATCAATTACTACCCGCCACGCGGCGACAACAAAGAAGGCTGGGACAACATCGACATCTTCGGCTGGATGGGCTACCCCATGCAGATCAAAGTTGACTTCCTGTGCCGCGACTCGATACTGGCCGCCCCGATCGTTCTCGACCTAGCTATCTTCATGGACCTGGCGCACCGCTGCGGCATGAAAGGCATCCAGGAGTGGCTGTCGTTCTACTGGAAGAGCCCAATCGTCAAGAAGGGACTTACTCCAGAGCACGATCTCTTTGTACAGAAAACCAAGCTCAAAAACACTCTGCGCTGGCTCATGCACGAAGACCTCATTACTCACCTGGGCCTCGACTATTACGAGGAACTTGACTAGAAACGAAGTTGACGGCTTAACACAAACTTAAAAATAGGTCGTTCAGCCCGCCCCACATGGGGCGGGCTGTTTTTTATCTGTAATCAGGCAATTAATTTATTGACAGCCTTTCGTGAAAAGTTGATAAATAATGGCTGTGTGATAGCTCAAATAAAGCCTTATATTTTAAGATTGATTATATACGTGTTAGAGGTCGATCATGGAAACGTTTGATAAGCAAGGGACTTCGAAGTCCGTATGTCTGGCCGTATCCCCCACAAGAGCAGATTTGGCAATAGTATTCGAACATGGCATTCTCCCGGCCATTGAAGACAGCCGCCATTTTTGCATTCGAGCAAAAAGCATCTACGAGCGAGGCGATAATCTTAACGAAGTTGCGCACGACATCCGACAGGTCGGAACCGTCGTTGCCGATCTTACCGGAAGAGACCCCAACGTGCTCTTTCAGGTGGGATGGGCCCTGGCTGCGGGGAAACGCCTTATTCTGCTCTCACAGAATGCAGCCGACGCTCCCAACGACCTGCAGGACCAAGTAACATTTATCCCGTACAGTTTCAGCAGTTCCGGCGCACAGAAACTTCAGAACGACATAAGACTGGCGCTATCGTCTCCTTCTGCGGGCAACTCGTCTTACTCCGGCTCTTACACTTCGGATTTCGAGATCATGCCGCGCGAGCGCACCATTGTTTACGAAGAGCTTCGTGGCGGAGATACAATAAGAGGAGTGGTCGTCAGCACCGGTCCTCTCTTCGCTGTAATCCAGGATGAAAAACGCCGCTGCTTCCGCTTGTACAATACAGATGTGTCGTGGTTCTACAAAGAAGAAAATATGGCCTACCAGTTCCCGGAAGGTTCCAGCATCCAGGCAACATACATCGGCGAAGACAACCACGGCAACCTTAAAATAAGTCTTAAAGAAAGCGACGAAAATCCCTGGCCGGAACTTCTGGAGCGCTATGTCATCGGCGACACCATAACCGGAAGCGTAAAATGGCGGGACGCCCGTCGATACGGAGTGGAAATCGACGACGAAGGAACAATCGGCCTGCTGCCCATAAGTGAAATTAAAACTCAGGACGTAAGCGACGGTTCACAGTTCAGCGCACAGATTCGCGCCATAAGCGAAGAAACAGGAATAATTCTCGGCATCGGCGAAGACCCCTGGAACGACATCGACTTTGACGAAGGCGAAATCATAGAAGGCAAAGTCGTCAAAGTTCTGCCATACGGTCTGCTGGTAGAACTGAGTCCCGGCGCTGTCGGACTGTGGCATGCGTCAAACGGCT
>JAKQSH010000219.1 GCA_029570245.1 Deltaproteobacteria bacterium
TCTGCCGGTTTGGGCTCTTCTTTGGCTACTGGCTTTGGTTCTTCTTTAGCGACAGGTTTCGGCTCCTCTTTGGGCTGCTGCTGCGGAGCGGTCTGTGCAGGCTGTTGTGTCGCTACAGGCGCCAGCGGCACCAGCGGCACCAGCGGAATCACTTCGGCTTCGGCGGGTTCGGGCGCTTTGAACATCCACGAAACAGCACCGCCTCTGTCTGCGTCGGGCGATAGCAGAATATTGTAACTGAAGGTGCCTTCCTTGAGTTCAAACTCGCGCCTTTCTGGGCGGCCTGGCATGATGTCGGCGCTTTCCTTATAAAACATTCCGCTGACCGGAGCGGCAATCTGCACTGTTTCGAAGAGGCTGCGGTTCATAAAAACGGTAAAGCTTGATTTTTCAGGCACGCCTTCTTTGCGGGAAGCGGCATAATTTTTATAGAAAATCAGAGTCAGTTTGCCGGGGCCTTTTACTTCAAAAGCCAGCGGATTGAAGGCGTCGATCTGATAGGCTCTTATGCCGGTCTGTCCGCCGGTGGGGATTTCGTAAGCCTGGTTGCCTGTTAGCAGGCGGGGGTTGTCTTCCTGTTCTTCGGCGAAAGCCGCGCTGACGCACATGGTCAGTAATGCCGCCAGCACAAAAATCCTCAGAAATTTCACCATCTTCATCGCCGACTCCTCGCTACTCTGCTGTCAGAGGAAATTAATTCAATAATATCGGGATGCTAGCGCAGTCGGGCAAAGACAGTCAAGGTCTTTTTGCTAAACATTCCGGCGTTTGTCTCTTGACGCGCTGCATAATAAGGATATTCTTTACTGGAAAAGAAAGATTGTTCCTGAGAGATATCAGTTTAAGGAGGTCACGATGTACGATCTGGTCATCAAGAACGCCAGGGTTTTCGACGGCAGCGGCAGAGCCGCATTTTATGCGGATGTGGCCGTTACAGGCGACAGAATTGTTAAAATCGGCAATTTGGGGCGGGTTGAAGCGGAGGAAGTCGTTGAGGCCGGAGGAAGGGCGTTGTGTCCGGGCTTTGTCGATCTGCATTCTCATGCCGACATGACAGTTTTCAGGGACGATCACGTCGATGTTCTGAAGCCGCTGGTGATGCAGGGCATGACGAGCTTTGTAGGCGGCAACTGCGGTATGGGTATGGCTCCTTTGGGCGGACGAAACAGAGATTCAGTGCGGCAGTATATCGAGGTGTTCACGGCTCGCGATCTCTCCAAAGAGAATATCGACTGGAACAACATGAGCGAGTTCATGGACCACCTCGAAAAAAAGGGAACTCTCCTCAATGTCGGGTTACTGGCGCCTCACTCGATAATAAGACTTGATGCTCTTGGACTGAGTTCCGAAATCGCAGGAGAAAAAGATATCGACTATATGGAGGGGCTGCTGGACGAATGCATGCAGGCCGGTGCAGTTGGACTTTCGGTCGGTCTGCAATATTATCCCGGCTCGAAATCCGACAGTTACGAGCTGCTACGTCTGGGGCGCATAGTTGGCCGGCACGGCGGCGTGCTTGCTGCGCATCTGCGCAGCTACAACGAAACTCTGCCGCAGGCGGTGGATGAAATCGCCGAAATAGCCAAACGCAACGGCATCAACGCCCAGCTCAGCCACATTATGACAGTCCCCAAGCTCAACGCCGTCACACGCAGGGCGTTGAAGGGCGTAATTCAGGCTTATGAAAAACTGCCGATCAAGCTGCCGGTCGATTTCGAAATGCGCCGCATAATGGACCGCGTGCGCAACCATGAAAAAGACGGCATAAAAATAGGAGTGGATGCAATGCCTACAACTGTGGGTTTTACGCATCTGTTTGCTTTCATGCCGCCATGGGCGCTTGAGGGCGATATGCCCACCGTAATGAAGCGCATCGCCGACCCCGCCACGCGCCGCCGCATG
The DNA here is from genome assembly GCA_029570245.1 of Deltaproteobacteria bacterium. Taxonomy (GTDB): domain Bacteria; phylum Myxococcota_A; class SURF-8; order SURF-8; family SURF-8; genus JAKQSH01. The sequence goes on from JAKQSH010000219.1 coordinate 1,903, forward strand.
TTCAAGTCGATAATGAACGGCAGAAACATCTGGCCGCATCGTATAGACGAGCATTACAACATGAACTATTTCAAACAGCTGGGCTTCGACGCCTTCAGAATTATGAGTGTCGTTTCAGAGGAGAACAAACCTCTCGAAGGTCTGACTCTTGTGGAACTGGGCAATAAGCGCCGCAAGCACCCATTCGACGCCGCCTGCGATCTGCTGCTTGAAGAAGACGGTCATGTGCTGGTTTTCGGCACATTCGCCGAGCCGGGCGCACGTATGACGGAAGAGTCACTTTATGCGGCGCTTTTCGACCCGGATGTAAGCATCACCACAGATACAATTCTTATGGGCTTCGGGCGTTCTTCTGAACTGTTCTACGGTTGTTATCCGGGATATCTGAAGCGCTATGTCCGGGAGAAAAAGCTGATCAGCTGGGAAACTGCCATCCGCAAGATGACGGCGCTTCCCGCTTCCATGATGAATCTCAAAGATCGCGGCGAAATCCGCGAAGGCGCTTTTGCCGATATGGTGCTTTTTGATATGGACCGCATCGGTTCGGACGCCACTTTCTTCAATCCGAACGTGGCGCCGCAGGGCATCGAGCGCGTTTACATCAACGGCA
>JAKQSH010000220.1 GCA_029570245.1 Deltaproteobacteria bacterium
GAACGGGTCGTAATCGTGATCGACCTGCTGATTGTCCGGGTCGGCATCCCCGTCTGGTTCGTCTTCATCGGGCGGGTTGTCCATTTCACAGCGCAGGCAATCTTCCGAGCAATGATATTCCGGGCCGCATGACAGCGGATCGGAAGGATCGCAGATGCAGTTCTCGTTAAGGTCTGTTTCCTTTTCAGGCTCTATTTCGCTGTCGGTTTCCCGGTCGATTTCCCTGTCGCCGTCAACTGGTTGATCCTGATCAATCTCAGTATCAGAACTTTCAGCGTCAGTTTCTCTGTCGCCGTCTTCGATGGCGTCGGAATCTCCGTCGCCGGACCCGGCATCGGATTCAGTGTCTTTTTCAGTGTCGCCGTCGTTGATGGAATCGCCGTCGTGGTCCGCTCCCGACAGGTCTCCATCGGCTGTCGAGCCCGTACCGCCGTCTGTGCAGGCAACAAGAAGAGTCATAAACAATGCAATGTACAAGAAACGTATGGAATTCATTTTGCAGAGTACCTCACTGCCTTTTTCGCTAACCTTTACGGCTGCGTGAAATCAAAATCAATACCGCCGACATCCTTCAGCGCTGGCGTCGGAGATTCGGCCTGAACCTGAACCGCCGTCGGAGTGGATTCTCCTCCCAGTATTTCCTCATCCAGAATCATACCTTCAGGGCTCTCAAGCCAGGCTTTGATGTAATAATTGCCCGTTTCGAGCTGGTCAAGGAAATATTGCGCGGTTTCGGTTTCCACATCGTAACGCAGCACCGTTTCAGGTCTGTCGAATACCGGAGCCGTGAAGCTGCTGTTGTAGTATGCCTGCACGTAGAACATTCCCTGCGCCAGCTGATCCTGAGTATACGATATCGTACCGGAGATTGAACCTACCCAGGGTTGCGGAGTGTCGAGATAAATATCAATGTCAAAATCTTTCTGGCGCATTTCCACCGATATTACAGTCTCGCTCGGACCCGGCAGTGCCACTACTGGCTGGCCGTAGACTTCCGTTTCGTATTTCAGCCAGTAGGTTTTGGCTTCGACATTGCGTATTTCGTAATCGAAACCGTTCGGGCCTGTGTTGGAAATGCGCGCCGTTCCGACTTCGTATTTCGACTGATAATCGGCGTAGAGTTTTACCTCTTTCGGGAACGATCCGTCCGAGTAGAATTCGGGGTAGTGAACGCTGCCGACTACCGAACCGAAAGAGCTGTCTTCATAACCGGCGAAGAGTTTCTCGTTTTCGTAGTGCAACTGAGCCGGGTTTGCCAGGTTAATTACGCGCGGGTTCGGTTTGTAATCGTATTCGGTGTTTTCTCCATGATAAATTACCGCACGCAGATAATAGCTTACGCTGGTGTGCGTGCTGCCCGGATTCAGATCGGTAAAGGCGAAATATCTCAGGTCGCCCTGCTGATTTTCCGGGAAAAGTTCAGCTGTTTTCTGCACCAGCCAGCCTGACGATCCCATTTTCAGCAATTCCACTTCGATGAAATCATCGTCGTATGCCGGGTCTATTTTAACTGTGCCGCTGATGCTGCCGAGTTCGGGATTGGGAACTCCGATAAAGAAATTGATGCCGTCAACGTAGGTTTCATCCTGCGACTGATAGCTGATGCTGACGGGGTTCGAATGATAGGCGCTTTCTTCTCCAGGCAGATGTATTGCCGAAATTCTGACGATTTTTTCGCCTTCGGACAGCTGGAAAAGATGGTAGTTAACTTTGTATTCTCCACCTGTATATTGAGGTGAAAGATTGGAACTCTGCGACTCAAGCACTTCGCCCAGCGTTTCGTGGATGTAGTAACTTTTTACTACATATGTAAGACCGGCGAGCGCCGCCGAAGTTGTCAGAGTGCCGCTTATGCGTCCTATGTTCTGCGTGGCTCCGTTCCAGACACACTGACCATGCGCCGGATCGCAGGCGAATCCTGTTACTGTGCAGTCGCTGTCTTCGCAGCAGCCGTCTTCGGTATGCTGCGGTTCGCACATCCCGGTAACCGAACTGCAGAAATAGCCGCCTTCGGGGTGCTGTCCGCCGGGGCCGTTGCAATCCTCGCAGCTGTTGCATGGCGGTGGAGCTTCTTCTTCAGCATCGCCGTCGATCCACACGCACATGCCGCCTTCACAGGACAGCGACGCTCTTTTGTATTTTCTGAAACAATCATTGTCGTTCAGGCATTCGTAATCGCAGTAGGTGCTGCTGGTGTTGCAGTACCAGTGATCCGGGCAGCCGATAGGATTGCTGCATGAGACTTCGTCGCGCGTGCAGCAGCCGCTTTCCACATCGCAGGCCGCATCCGGCGGGCAGGCTTCGTGTCCGATGTTCATGTCAACGTCGTTTTCGGAATCGAAGCCCCAGCATTTCGGCAGACCGTTTTCGCACATAATATTCTCGCTGTCGGACGACTCCGTCTGGTCGCCGTCCGTGCTTTCTGGCTGGCACCGGCAGCCGTCGCAATAATAGCCATCCCCGCACGAATACGGGTCAGCCGGATCACAGGTGCAGGATTCTTCAAGTTCGGGGTCGGTCTCGAATTCGGGAACGTCAACATCGCCGTCGCTGTTGTCGTAGTCGAAATCAATGTCGCTGTCTTCTTCATTATCGCTTGTGTCGCCATCTGGAGTATCACCGTCACTGGAATCGCCGTCCGTGTTTTCCGACATTTCCATATCGGAGTCTCCATCGCCCGGACATCTGCATTCGCAGTCGATGATATAACAGCCCGGGTCGCATTTGATGTCGCAGGTTTCCACTTCGACGATTTCGATGTCTCCGTCCGCTTCGACGCCGCCGGATGAACATGCCGCAGAAAACGCCGAAAATACGGCTGCGATAATAAACAGACGCAGCAGTGCGCCGCAAAGATTCTGTCTGCTCATCCTACCTCCTCTGTGCCGTTGCGCCGCTTGAAAGCATCTGCAAATTCTGTCTGGTCATGTTTGCGATGTCAGGTCTGTTTCCAATAAGGCTGTTAGAATCATCGACGGCATCCATTGCGCAGCGGAAGCCGATGCTGTCACCGTATGAATCCGGCGAGTAGGCGTCGCGTATCGAACCGGAAACGTTCTCGTACTCGAAGGAGCCGCCGCGAACGACCTTGCGATAACACTCGGCGTAGCAGTCTCTGCGTGTTCGGACACCGGATGCGGCTTTGCCTGGCGCAGAAATGATGTCGGTGACTTCGGCCAGGCAGGCGTCCTGGCAGGTTTCCATGCCTTCCGGCCCATACGGATTGATGCTGTAGTCGATTGCGTCATAGGGCGCGTACCAGTCTGACACCCACTCCGAAACGTTGTTGAACATGTTGTAAAGGTTGTTGCGACAGCTCAGAGCCGGGCCGTGATTCTCGAAGACCGGTGCAGTATCGCCGAGGCTGTACAGGTCGTTGCTGTACTTCCGGGTAAGTCCGATGGTGTCCAGTCCGGCATATGAATTCTGTGCCGCGAACTCCCATTCGACTTCGCTCGGCAGGCGTTTGCCCTGCCATGCGCAATACTGCTGGGCCATGTCCCATGTTACATTAAGCACCGGGTAATCTTTGTATTTTTCGTTGAAAAGATAATCGTTGCGGGTGCGCGAAGCATAGCCGTCTTCCTCCGGCTCATCGCAGGCTCCGTCCGCCACGCAGGCCAGATACTGCTCGTTGCTTACTTCCGTGGCGTCGATGGAGAACGGCGCGACATCTACAAGCTGTGCATTCGCTCCGCGTCTGGCGATGGACGAAGCCGAGCCGGGCGCGTAAATCCTGCCGCCGGAGAAGTCAACCATGGTCGCGATGCGCGCCTGTCTGTTCTCGTAATCTTTGCAGTCGTTGCCCTCGCAGGCGCAGACGTTGTAACGATACTGATCGAAATCGGACCATTTGCCGGCCAGAGTATAGGCGACAACCGAAACATAATATGTTCCGCCGATGTCCAGGTTGTATTTCCACGAATGCTGCAGATCGGTGACGCTGGCGCTGGCGGGCGCATATGTGACGTTGTAGCCTGAACCTGCCGCAGTGTTGGAGTCGGTGCAGATCAGCGTGTTGTTGTTGCACTTGCCGTCGGACGGCAGCAGCGGATCAAGCGTGTCCTCGAAACCTGTCCATGTATCGCAGTTGCTCTGACACTTGTCTGGAATGCGTCCGGCGCTGTCGAAAACGCTGAAGCTGTAGCCGTAGATTCCGCTGTAGGTCGGCGGGTCGGCGATGGTGAATTCCGGCTGGTAGGCGTTGGGGATTGTGTTTGGAATCACCGATGATCCGTCGATTGTGGTGTCTGTACAGTATACCACCGCTTCGTCCGAGTGTGTGGCGCTGGTTAGGACCGGTGCTTCTATCGTGTCGAAATCTATCTGAATCTGTACGCAACGTGCGGATTTTGTGTTGAAACCGGTGACGTTTCCGGCTGCGTCCTGTCCGACTACGCAGAAATGTTTGATGCCGTAGCCGATGCCTTCGCCGGTGGTGTAGTCCGCGAAAAGTTCCGTAGTTTCCGTTCCGCCGGGATAAGGATAAATGTCGGCGGCAGTAATTCCTTCGAAGTGATTTGTGAGCTTATAATAATATTTCACGAACGGGGCGCGGTTTTCAGGCGCCGGAGGTTCGCTGGATTGCGGCTGCTGTTCCGCCCACTGGAAATAAATGGTGCGGTCGAAGACCCATGCCGGAGCTTCAGCCATGCTGGTGCCACCGTCCGCCGGATTGTCGTTGTAGGCGGTAAGAGATGGAATTGTGGGTGCAGTATAATCAATGCCGATCATGCGTGCCGTGCCTGAAGTGCGCTCCCACGGCTGAATTCCGGCATCGGAGCTGTAATCGTGTTGATCTTTGGCTGTGCCGCACCAGTAATAGCGTCCGGCTGCAAGCCCGCTGGGACCGGCCACGGTTTCCCATGTCGCGGTAAGCGCCGAACCTTCTTCGATTGTTCCGATGTAGGCGCTCTCCGCAACTGTGGCAGTGCCGTTGCTGCCGTCGCAGTATGGTTTGTCCACCAGACGGAACTTGTAAGAGACGGTGTCGCCGTTATCGACGTAATTGTCGCCGGTCTGATTGGGGTCTTTGGCTCCGGCAAGCTTCAACGTCGGGGTGCGGTCGTTGGTCCATGTATTCGCAGCCGGGGTGTTTGGCTGCGGTTCTCCGGGTTGAGAAGACACGTGGAAGGTGAGCGCAGCTTCCGCTTCCACGTCGCCGTACTGGTTTTCAGTCCAGCTGGTTGTGATGCCGCTGGAGTCCTGGATGAGAATTGATATTCCGTTGGCCTGCTGGTCGCCGTACCAGTCGTTGCTGGCCAGTGCTGTCCAGGCGAAGGTGATGGTGAAGAGGTTGCCGGCTTCAATGGTGTTGCACATCGTCGGATAGACGGCTACGTAACGGTTGCCGCCCAGATTCTGATTGTTGAGGCGTTCCTGGAAAACTCCGGTGTCGCGGTTCCATTCGAAATAGCCGCGACCGCCTGTCCACAGCGGGTCCTGCGCGGCCTTGTATGAGACGCGCACCAGCACGCTTGAAATGTCGGCGGCGCCACTCTTGTCTTCAATGACGATGGTTGCGGTCTGAATGTCGCTGGCCGCCATGTTGTCTTCGTTGCCGTTGACTTTGAGCATCGGCTTGTTAAGCGCTTCCTGCCCTTTGCTGAAGACCACGTAAGGCGCCTGCACGCGCGGTTTGTACGGAGGTTTGACGGGAGTGCTCCAGGGCGTCAGTGCCGTTTCGATGCCTTCGCCGTTTCTGGCTTTCACCGCGAAGCAGTAGAACAGACTCGGATTGAGTCCGGTCGAACCGGTTGCGTCGTCGTCGAATTCCCAGTAGCTGCCGGCGAACCATGATTCGGTTGTACTGCTGCCATATCCGTATGCCGGATTGTAGGTTGTGCTTAGCCAGCCCTGATAGCTCTGGGCGTTCGCGCAGTCGCCCGATTGCGGCGCGGAGTGCCAAGCCACGGCGAACTGCGTGCCGGCGGTGTTGGCTCCTTCGTCGAACTGCACCCAGATTGAATCTTCATCGAGGTCGGTCCCGGTTTTTACTATGGCAGTCGGGGCTACGCCCAATGGATATGTGTTTGAAGCGTCGTTGCCGGGAATCACCGCCAGCGTGTAGCGTGGAATTCCAGGCGGTCTGGTGTTGTAATCACACAGCAGTGAGCTGCATGAAAGCGCTCCGATATAGCCGGTGCAGTCAGTGCTGCCGGCGCAGGCCGCCCGGCCGAGCCAGTCGGTGCAGTTGCGGTCAGCGGCCTTGGCGTCGCAGACTTTTATGCGCACTGCTCGGAATGCGTTGCCCGGCTTTACTCCGGCGATGTTCATGTCGGCGAATGTGCCGGTGCTGGTGGCAAGACCGTTGTCGTAGTTGGCGTCAATGTCCGGCTGATCGTCGTTGACGCGCGCCCGCGCCGTAACGTCTCCGAACCCTTCGGTTACGGTTGCCGTGTTGTCTGTGCCGGACGAATAGTTGCCGAGAGCGTCTATGGCGTCGAGGTGGAATTTGTATGACGAACCCTGGTCGGTAATGGCGTCCCAGCTGATTCTTATTGTTTTGAACGATGCCGCTGTCACGTTGGAAAGTCCGAAAGCCGGAGCGGTCGGTGCTTTGAAGTCGCGGGCGTTCAAATCGTTAAGCGAGCCGCGCGAATTTGCCACCAGCGGCTTGAGTGAGACGTTGTCGAAATACGCCGCAGTGTTGTCCAGCGCCAGACCCATGAAAATATAGGGGCCGTTGGTCGGAGCCGGATCGGATGCCGAAGCGGACCACATCAGCTTGTTGTCGATGTATCCGAATGCGTTGTCTCCAAGAACCAGGATTTTTATGTCGTACCAGAGCGAAGCGTTCATGTTGAATTCTCTGGATGTCGCCGCACTGGTTCCCTGAACGAAAGATGTCATTACACCGGAAACATTCTGGCCGATTTTCCAGCATGGATACACACCGCGATACAGGAACGGTATGTTGACTCCGTTGGAACCTGAGACTTTCATGGCCTTGAGGTGATAGAGATAATTCGGTCCGGGAGTGTAGCCCTGGAAGTATATGGCGCCAGATGTGTACCCCGACTCCAGCGTAAGCAACTGCGAAGAGGTTTCCCATACGCCGGAACCGCTTACAGCCCATTGCGGGTCTTTGGTGTAATTGAAATCGGTGAAGCCGTCGAAGAAACCGTTGACGGGCCAGTATTCGCCGGAACCGTCTTTTTCTCTCATCGGAACGACATAATCCGAGCCTCCCACCACCGCCCAGCTGAGGCTGAGATATTTTCCTCCGCTGTCGCTTTGTTCGGTTATGTCGATAATCCCTGGCGTAGACGGTGCGGTGCGGTCGATTGTTGTGATGGCCGGCTGGCTTTCATCCCATGTCGCCACAGGTGTCTGCGGTATGCCGCCGATTGTTGCGCGGGCTTTTACGCGGAAGCGGTAGACGGTCGAATCCTGCGCGTTTATTGTTATGCCTGTAGGTCCGCCGAAATCCAGATACGATGCCCAGGCAAGGTTGGCGTCCGATGTGAAAGTACCGTCGGTTTTAAGATAAAGGTTTGCCTCAGGCCCGACTGAAGACATGTTCTGAATGAGGTACTGGGTGTTTTCCGGCTGCCCGGTAAGAATGATCGAAAGCTGAATATGCGCCAGATCGGAATTCAGTGCTGTGTCTTTTACGTCGTAATAGCTCAGTGTCGGGTTGCCGAGAGTCCAGTTGATGCGGTTGTAATAGTCGTCGTCGTAAGCTTCGCCGGAAATGCTTCCGGCTTCATTTGTGAACGTAATCGAGCCCTGATTGTTGACTTTGAATACGTTGAACTGATCTGGATCGGGCGTGCCTGACGAATACTCGAACGTTACCTGGTTGCAAGTGATGTTCTGGGAGTTGCTGACCGTCATCATGGCGAAAGGCGCGCTTTCGTTTGAATTTCTGAAGGTGCAGCGGTTCAGTGCGCTGGTTGCGTTGATGGTTGCATCCGATTTTATCTGCAGACCGTGGCTGTCCAGTCGCTCGAATACCGTCAGAGTCGAATTGATTTCGCCTTTGACCGCTTCGAATGAATAGTAATGGTTAGAGGCGTCGGATGTTACAACTGCATAATTTGAAACGGAACCGGTGGATGAGAACTTGCCGTTGACCACGATACTTCCGGCATCCCCCATAACAACCCGGTTACCCGCGGAAACCATCAGCTCTCCACCCAGTTCGATCTGAAGTTGTTTTTGAACCGTAAGATCACCGGAGAACGAAATCTGGCCGCCGTCCACGAAGAGTTTGTAAAGCGGTTGAGTCGTGGAAATTGTGGCGCTTCTGGCTGCCGCAGTACCGTCAACGTAGAATTCCGGCCCCTGACCGTTGATGGTGCTTGAGAAGTTCAGATTTCCGAAGGCGCGCAATTTGGAACTCACTGCGTTCCATGGTGATGGGTAGTCGATTTTAATGCTGCTGGCAGAGATTGTCATTGTACCTCTGCCGACGGCTTCATAGCCGGTGGTGATGGTACTGGAATAGATTTCGACATTAGGACTGGTGATCGTTAATGCTCGGTCAACATTGACATATGACGAGTTGGAGAGACTTAATACCGCACTCCCGGCGACTTCCATGTCCCAGCCTGAATCGTCCAGGTTGTTGCTCATTGATATAAGTGCATTGTCGAGCGTAATGCTTGAGTTTCCAAGAAGCTGAATGCCTTTTGTTCCTCCTGCCACCGGAACTTCTATCGGCGTGCCGCCGCTGTCTATGTCGGGCTGCAGAAGTATACTGCCGTTTTTAAGGGAAATGGCAGCGGTGTCACGCAGAGTTATGGGCGTCGCCGCTGCGCTGTGACCGCGTACGATAACGCTTGAAAGAATATTGTCGCCGATTATCTCGCTGTCATTGCTCATCACCAGACTGTATTCGACTCCGATCTTGTTGTCGGTGAGGTTGATCGTTCCGCCGCTGATATCCATCGTTTTTATGTTGCTGCTTCCGCCGGCGGCGGTTTTTCCGATGTCGTTCATAACCGTCAGCTCAGCCCCGGAATCTTTTGCAACAGTGAGATGATCAACTACGAACAGATCGGTTTCGCTGATGATTGTGGAGTCGCCGCCCTGAAGAATCAGCTCAGCATTCGTTTCTCCAGAGAAATCCGTATTTGTACCCAGGAATATATCCCCGGAAATATACAGATCGACATTATCGAAAAGCAGCTTGCCTCTCACACCGGCTGAATCTGAGAGATAAAGCCCGCTTCCGACAACCAGTCTCGATCCGCTTTCGGCGGAATAGAATTCGCCGCCGCTGATCTGCAGCGTTGTTGTGATGTTCAGTTCACCTCCGGTCGCCGCCCAATATACTTCGCAGCCCTCATCAACCATAAGACTCTGGGCGTAGGCGTTGGCGTCGATTCTTGGTTCGAAGCCCACCGGCCAGATGGCGCAGTTGGTGAACATGATGTCGTCGGTTGCAGTCGGCGGCGTTGCTGGCACATTGCCTTCGCCGTCAATCCAGTTGCAGGGGTTGCTCCAGAGGTTGTTTCCGACAACGCACTGCGGCCTTGAACCGACTAAGCTGCTGCTTAGACCGGACCAGTACAGACTGTCGAGATTCTTGAAATACAACCTGAATTTCTCGCCGCCGTTGTAAAGGACGCTGAGAGATGTTCCGGTTACTTTCCGGTTATCCGGCATTTTCATATCTACATATTTGAAGTTGCCGTCGGCGTTCGATTGATAGAGCGCTATGTCTATCTGGTAAATCTGTCCATATGCCATGCGGACTACAAAGCCTTCTTCTCCGCTGGTGGTATATTCGACACCGTCGATTTTAACTTTTATGTCAAGGTAATCCGCCGGAGTGTCTTCTGCCGTGAATCTGACATATCCCGGAGCAGGAGTGGCACGCTTTGAGTCGTCCCATACTTCAGCCGTGACGACGGAGCCGGAGCAGGTGCTGCTGCCGCTGCCGACGCTGGTGCATGAGCCTGAACAGCTTGGGCTGTCGGCATGAAGTTTTACCACGCCGCCGGAGCCTTTGCCGGCGTATCTGTAGGGTAACGCGCCAGAATAGTATCCGCCGGTTCCACCTGAAATGTTAACCGTGCCGCTTACGCTGAGGCTTGATCCTGCTCCTATTGAAACTCCGCCGCCGGCGCCGCCGCCGCCGCCTATGGACGACCCGCCGTAATAATAATACAGGCACTTTTCTTCACAGCTGAAACCGAGCCAGTTGCAGCCGCATTCCGAGCAGCCGGGATAGTATCCAGAACCGCCTGCGGCGCCGTTGCCTCCGTTAGCACCCTTGCTGGTGATTGTTCCGCTCATGCTTAAAGCATTTGATGCCCACAGCATAATCGCGCCGCCGCCTGCTCCTCCGCTTTCATTATGAGCGGAAGTGTAAGCAGTATAGCCGCTGGCGCCAGGACCGCCGCCGCCGCCGCCGCCGGTGCCTTTATAAACGAAACCGCTGAGCGGGCTGGCTTCTTTTGACGGTATGACACCGTATGGAACCCAGGCATTTCCGAAAGTGACATCCGGCAGTGCGTAACCTCCGCCGCCTGCCCCGCCTCCGGCACCGCCGGTGCATTGATAGGAATATGCCGGCCATCCGGTAATTGAAGATGTACAGCCGTTTTCACGATAACCGCCGCCGCCACCGGGGCCGCCGCCGCCGCCGCCACACCCGTAATAGGTATGATCGCAGGAATCAGCGCCGGAGAAGTTACCGCTGCCGCCCGGAAGACCGTGTTTTCCTTTGTAGTTGTAGCCGTAAACCTGAGCCTCGCTCTCGCCGCCGGGATTTCCTCCATAACGGGCCGCCTCGCCGCCTCTGCCCGCAACGCCTCCGGGGTATCCGGCGTAGTTGCCGTCGATTGTGCCTTGAATATCAATTGTCTGGGCGTGGATGCTCAGCCAGCCGTATCCGGCGGCGTGGCTTTTTACGTAAACGGTCGTTCCGCTTGGGACGCTGAAGCTGCTTATGCCGTAATGTCTTCCGGCTATGTAAGTTCCATTAGCCGGAGTCCAGGGTGTATTGCCGTGATCTCCTCCTTCAAGGTCGGACCAGGCAAGAAGAGTTCCGGTATTCAAAAACACCAGACAGAACATTAAGAACGATAAAGTTTTCCTGGACATGAAGTCTCTCCTCCGGCGGCTGAAAAAACTGTTCGGACAGTCAGAATTTTCTCTGTGGCGCTTTTCGGGCGTCGCATTTTTTTCATAGTTCAGACAACAAGTTGCGCAAAAATCGCCGGAAAAGCAGAACGGATATCCCCAGCTTTTTCCGGGACGAGACTTTTTTTCCGGTAAACGTCTGATATTGCTTTGTTTATCGGAATGCGCGACTCGTTTTCCAGGTGCAGACATTAATTTGCTCCCTGAAATATCCACTACCACATACTATTTATGCAAAAAACGCACCATCGTCTTCTGCAATCAGAGCGGAATCCTGCAACTTAACTGGATTATTATAATTTTTATTAATGGATAAGTCAATCAAAGCCGACTTGAGCTGACCCGCCTGACTGGCTTCTACTGGTGGAAGAAATTTTGTCTCCAAGCAGCGTATTCTACAGTTCCAGCATGCGGTTCAATGCTTTAAGCGCACCTTCCGCAGTCTTTCTGTCAACCTGCATGGCATCCAGCTTGTCTATGTTTTCGAGTGTGTACAACAGGTGATTCAGCGTCGTATCGTGCATGCTGCCGCAGAAAGGTTCTCCATTGTCGGAAAGATTCATTATTTTCAGATATTTCAGCTCGTCCGCTACTCGCTGCACCATGCTGTTTTCTGTGCCGACCGCTATGATCGATCCGGCAGGGGTGCGATTCAGATAATCAATCATGGCGGTTGTCGATCCAACAAATGATTCGTACAACCAAACCGGCAAACAGAGC
>JAKQSH010000181.1 GCA_029570245.1 Deltaproteobacteria bacterium
AAATCGCCCTGCTCCCAGTCTCGGTTGGACGCCGATGCGGTTCCGGCGGCAGAAACAAACATAATTGCCAGGAAGAGTAATAAGGCTTTGATTTTCATAACTGGTACTTCTCTCTACTTGATAGTTCTTCTAATAATAAGCAATGACTCCAAAGCTCAGGCTTATGCCCTGATGCAGACGCCTCAGCGGCACATAGTCGCCGGTGGTTTCAGCTACAGCCTGTCCCGCGTCGTTTTCATACTCGGTCGGAACATCCTGCACGAACTCGGCGGTAAAATCGCCGGAAAGAGCATATGTCAAAAGATATCTGGCTTCAACAGAAATTCCGATGTTGTCGGTGATGAGATAATCGAAGCCTGCCGCGACCGGAAAATCGAGATTTACGTAGCTGATGGAATCCGCAGCCGGCAGGTCGTATTCGGTTATGCAGATTTCGCCTTCCTGCAGATACTGACCGCTGCATGGAGGCTCCGGGTAATCGGGCAGATGGCGTTTTATTTTCTCTTTTCCGAACGAATAGAACTGGTAACTCACCCCCAGACCGGTTGCGAAATAAGGCAGCAGGCGACCGCGCGGCGGACGCACGTTAATCATAATGTCCAGCGGGATGCGATAAGTCTGAAAATCGAAACGGCTGCCGGTGATATTGGTAAGAAAGGTCGGCTCGGTGTCTCCTTCGGTCAGACGGTAGAACGCCTGCGTGTTCTGATTGTGGAATTCGTTCATTATGGAAAGCCCCATCCCGGTTGCCCCAACCAGTTGCAGATAAGGATGAAATTGCCAGGAGAATTCAGTATTGACGATCATCATGCTGGGCATGACGTATTTGCGGGTCGAAGAATCCTGAGTTGCACCCACTGGAATTTCGTATCCCAGGCGCAGATGGAAGAACAGAGTCTTCGGCTTTTCGGCGATGCGCAGGCCGTCGATGAGGCCGCCGGTGATGTCGGGAGCAACACCGCGCTCTTCGAGGCTCAGCGCCAGGACAGCCGAGCGCAGAGAGCCGATCAGACCGCCGGGCTCGCCGACGAGAGTCTGGTTGACGCGGCGCACGGCGCGGGATTCTTTTACATCGACCAGCACCAGCGACAGCACGTAGGTTCCTCCGACCTTGCCGATGTTTCCGTGCAGCAGAAATTTCGCGCCCAGTTTCTCGCCCACCTTCGCCAGCTCGCCGTCGTCGTCAACACCGACAAGCTGCTTGTATTCCTGAAGCTTCAAAAGCTCCTGAAGTTCTTTTTTGCTGTAAACGTCGAACATGCCTGTTTTTTCGACTTCCAGCGACATCAGGTCGGTCAGATTCTCGGCTATTTCCGGCTCGACGCCCTGAGGCCGCAAAGGCATTATCAGCAGGCTGGGTTGCCCTTCGAAATCGCTGTAAACCCTGCGTTCGCCTTCCTGAGCAGCCGGAGCCTGATTTTCCTGTGCAGCAGACGCAAACGGCCATAAAAGCGCCACAATCAGTACAAAAACGAAAAGGTGCTTTGCGGACAATATCTGCATTGACCTTACCTCCATCCATTGATACAGAGTTTTAATAAGTTCCGTCTCTGCCTGTTTTTTCTGTTTACCACGAAGAGATGCCAAAAACCAGCTTTATCGCCATAACCTTAAGCACTTCTGAACATGCGTGTAGTAAAGATATACATGTTCTTCAATGTGGTCTTGACTTGCCTGCGACGGGTTCTAAACTGTATCAAGGATGTATTTATTGTGAAAGACCGAGATGAAAATTCAGAGTATCAGAACACAGTTGTTTTTTACGGCGACGCTGATTCTATCAGTATTTTCCGCAGCGTGCGACTCCGGCGGCGGAGCGGACACATCGGATTGCAATCCGCAGTGCGGCGAAGGCTACATATGCAAAGACAGCGTCTGCGTGGAAATCGACGGCGACGGCGATATCGACCTGCCGACAGACG
>JAKQSH010000225.1 GCA_029570245.1 Deltaproteobacteria bacterium
CAATCTTACTCCCGCACCCGACAGCGGCGCACATCTGGCGCATGTAAAAAATATCGCGACCCATCTGGCATATGGTTGCGATACCTGTCACGCCGTTCCTGAAAGTGTTGAATCAGAAGGCCATCTCGACGCTGAGCCCGGCGCCGAAGTAATATTCCCGGCGCGGGTGGGCGAGTCTGCGGCATATGCGAATGGTTCCTGTACGGCTGTATATTGCCATGGTGGAGCGGATGTTTCATGGGCAGAAAATATCGAACCGACCTGCGCTTCATGCCACGGTTATGCAGGCAGCAGCGCTACGATGTCCGGTGACCATTCTTCACATCTGGCGCGCGGTCTGGACTGTGGCGACTGCCATGCGGGAGTGGCAGGAAACGGAATCATCAGGAATCGTGCGCTGCATACTGACGGCGCCGTTTCGGTCGATTTCGCATTCTGTCCCGGTGGCGAATGCGCATACGACTCCGTCACGAAAAACTGTACGCAAAGTTGCCATTCGCAGTCCGTGTGGGGTGGAGCTTATCACCCTGAGGGCTGGACAGCGCCGAACATGCACGCTTACGCTTTTGAACGTGCTGAAGGCAATGCCTGTTCCGACTGTCACGGTTCCGATCTCGCCGGCGGATCGAGCGGCGTCTCATGCGATCAGTGCCACAGCGGCGGAACCGATGCGTGGAAGCGTGATTGCACTTTCTGTCACGGCGGGTCTGAAAATTCCAGCGGTGCGCCGCCTGAAGGAGTATTCGGAGAAAGTCTGCGCAGCCAGCAGGCTGTTGGAGCGCACACCGCGCATGTCCAGGATGGTCCGGCGCATGTCGCATACGCTTGTGATACCTGTCATCCGGTATATTCTTCAATGAGTGATGAGGGGCACATCAACCAGCAGCGTGTCGTGGTTTTTTCTTCTCTTAACGGCAACGCCGAATACAAACCTGAAACGGCAGGCTGCAGCGCGCTGTACTGCCACGGCGACGGTCGAGACAATTCCGGCACAATTTCATGGACCTCTGAAACTGCCGCCGATTGTTCAGGCTGCCACGGCTATTATGAAAAAGCGGGTCTTTCCGGCAAGCATGCGGCACATCTGGGGTACAACCTCAAATGTTCAGCCTGTCATAAGGATTATATCGACGACGGCAACAGTCTGCTGGACAAATCCCGACATATCGACGGCAATGTCGATGTGAAGCTTTCTGTCGGACAGTGGAACGAAACGGAACGTAACTGCACTGCCACCTGCCACGAAGACAGCTCCTGGTAAGTGTTGGAGGCTGATATTAAGAATCTGTTCCGACAGGAGTCAGTATGACTGCGGTCCGTCATTCCTGTTAAGACTGGAATCAAGGTCAGGATTGACAAGTTCTGGACAGCTGTGAAGTGCTGCTGTGACGACTGTCGGCTGCTGCAGGGTCAATAAAAAGCGGTTCGTATATGACGGACCGCTTTTCTGCATCAACGCCTGCTGCGACTTGAAATTCTGAGTTCATCTGAGCCTGATGAAACGATCCGGGCCGCGCTTCGCGCGGCCCGGATCGTCAGATGCGATACCATCGTATTCTTATCTTTATTCTTTTTTCTGCTTTCCAGGTTTGCTTGCTGCGGCAGTATTCATTTCCGTCTGAGCTTCTATTGCTTCATCTATAAAGCGCTCTTTTGCCTCGTGATCGTCGATTCTTCCGGTGATGGAAAGCAGGCTGATTGGGTACTCCGCCGGATGCCAGATGACGAAGAAGAAATGCCAGACAGCAATCGAGAGGCAGGCCAGCACGGCTTCGTAAAAATGAATGGTGCGCGAAACATCAAGCACCCACGTTGGTGTATCGGCAGGCAGCATGCGGCTGAACCACAGAATGAAGCCAGTCAGCGCCATCAGTACGGTTCCCCACCACAAGGCCCAGTATTCGGCTTTTTCGATGTAATTGAAAACATGGTAGCGCGGGCGTTCGTTTGTGATTCCGAGGTAATAGAACATTGTTCTGAAGAAGTCGCTGATGTCGTGCGGGCGTGGCATCATTTCACGCCACCACTTGCGCCGTCCTTCTGGTTTTATGGAGACTGCGACAATGAAGATAATCATGTCGATGAGCATCACTATCGCGGCGATTCGGTGCAGCAGAGCTCTGGCCTGTTCTGTAAGGAAGACGTCGTACATCCACCTTATGAGGAAGGATTCTGAGAAAGACAGCGCGAAGCCGGTTATGGCAAGCAGCGCAAAGCTGGCGAACAGCACCCAGTGCCAGATTCTTTCTGGAACGGTGAGGCGCACCGTCGTGCATTTGTCGCAGCGGTTTTTGTATTTCTGTCGCACGTAGAAGGCCCAGATAATGAAATTGTGGAACAGCATCCCGCCGATTGTGACTAGAATCAGAACTATGTAAACAATGGTAACGATGCGGTTGATGAGATAGCGACCGCTCTGATTCTGCAACTGGTGAGTAAAGCTGGCCTGGAAAGCAGTGCTGGTTTCGCCGTGGCAGGCTCCGCAGGTTTCGGCCTTGTTGTCGGGATTCATTTTCGATTTGGGGTCTTTGTGGTTCAGAGGCATATGCGCGTCGTGGCAATCCGCGCAGGTGGCCGAAGCACCCAGCGAACTGCGCTGCGTCAGGCCGTGGAAATCCTTGCGGTAAGTTTCCACCTGCGAAGTGTCGAGCCCGTAGCGGGCCATCAGACGCTCGTTTCCATGACACCAGATACAGGTCTGAGTTGCGGCGTAATCACGCTTGCCGTCGTGTTTTTCGAGCGAAATGATATCGTGATCGCCGTGACAGCTGATGCAGTCCGGCACGTCTTCGTTGTCGCTTGCAAGTGTCTGTCCGTGGGCTCCGGCCAGATAATCGGCAAGGATTTCTTTATGACATTTGCCGCAGGATTCGATGCGCTCTACGCGGCTCATCTGAACCGACTGCCGGATTCCGTGCGCTCCGTGGCAATCGGAACATATTGCTGAAGGCTTGCCGTCTTTCTGGTTGTTCCAGTGTACGCCGGAACGATAACGTTCAAGCAGTTTGCGTTTGGCTATGTTTTTTGTGGGCGACTGTTCCGAGTCGTTATGACATTTTCCGCAGGTATCGGCCTGTTTGTCCGGCGCCAGTGGAGAATCTGGAGCGCCGCTTTTTTTTATGTCGTGCCCGCCGTGGCAGTCGCTGCACCATGCTGCATTTTTGCGGCCTTTGGCGTAAAGGCGTCCGTGAACATCTTTCTTTTCGTATTCATTAACGGTACCTTCGTGACAGCCTGCACACATGAATTTCGGCGCCGGGCCTCCTTCATAATGCGGTTTTTCGGCGTCCGAGTCCGACTGATGGCAGTCGCCGCAGCCGACCTCTTCGTGCACCGAATCCTTAAGCGCTTCGGCTGTGACAAACAGCTTCATGCCTTTGCGTTCAGGCGATACCGCTTCCAGGTCTTTTTCGCCGTGGCAATCCAGGCAGTCGTCGGCACTGAGCTGTCCACTAGGCAGAAGTAGAACAACTGCCGCAAAGACGATGAAGATGCATTTTTCGAAAACTGTTTTTGTGAGGTGATTCATTATCTCATCCGTTCTCATTTATTATACTTCCATACCCGGTACGCCCCGGAATGAAGGAGAAAAATTAGCAATTATTGTGCCATTGATTGCGGATGAACTTCCTCTGCTGAAAATTATTGTCTCTCAGTTTGGAAAATAACGCAAATTGCATTCGCACCTGTCGGCGCTTATTGGTCTGCCTGTCACTGCTTTGTAACGAGTTGTCCTTGATAAGCCTTTGCGTCTTGACTTATGTGCGTTCATAACAATAATAAAAAAAGTACTGAAGTTCCGATTGACAGATTCTGATTTACTTTGAATTGCACAGTTTCATTTATTGGCGAACAAGCGCAAACGTCATAAAAATTGATTGTTCCACTCCTGCGCGGTCGCAGTGTGTAAGGCAATTTTTATTAACGGGATGTAAGGGCAAATGGCAGCGAACAGGCAGGACGGCAGCGACTGGGCCGATCAAATCTGGCGACTTTTTATTTCACTCAAATTCACGGTGCTTCTGCTGGCACTGTGGCTGGTTTTTTCAGTCGCGGGTACTCTTATTCCGCAGAATGCAGAACCGGCGCGATATGTGGAGCTATACGGTCCTTCATCTGCGAACCTTATGATGCGGCTGGGCCTGTTCGACGTTTTTCATTCAACCTGGTATTCGGTAATTCTTCTGCTGCTGTTGCTGGCGATTGTTGCCTGCACCATGAATCTTCTGCCTTCAAAGTATGTTTTTGCAGTAAAAGACCCTCAGGCTCGAAGGATCGGCGGCCCACCGAAACGCAGACTGGATATTGAAATCTCCGGC
>JAKQSH010000239.1 GCA_029570245.1 Deltaproteobacteria bacterium
CAGGGCGAAGCGCCCTCGCACCCGGAGCTGCTGGACTGGCTGGCGGCGGAATTCAAAAAAAACAAGTGTGCCTGGAAATGCGTACATGCCCACCGCCAGAGCAGCAACATGCGGGTGTCGGACCCCGGAAGTGAAATCTGGCAGGCAGTTGGTATGAGCTGGCTGAAAAAGCTCGGAAAATCGGCAACAGACGGTGGCCCCGATTTCAAACTGGGAAGCGGCAAAACAATTCCCAGGGAATGGAATCCGGCATACAGCAATAACAAGTTCTGAAAAATCCGTTAAAATGCTTGCCGCATCAGGCAACAGGCGCGCATTATAAAAAGCGCGTACAAGGATACTCGTCTGTATTGGAGATGTACAAATGTTTCAGGCTTATCAGAGACTGCTTTCAAAACTGGATGAAAGCGTCGCCAGAATAGAAAAACTGCACGGCGCATATCTGACCTGTCACAAAGGCTGCGCCGACTGCTGCAATGATATTCTTACATTCTACAGAGTTGAGATCGACAGTATTGTCGAATATCTGCGAGAAATTGACGCGGCGGAACGGGAACAGATACTGGCCGGACTGAAGCAATTCAGAGCGGACGGAATGCGGCATCCCTGTCCGATGCTGGATGAAGGCGGGAACTGCCGGATTTACAGTGCCCGCCCGCTGTTGTGTCGAAGCCACGGACTGCTTTTCAATGTGTCAGAGACAGCCGGCTCTGTTGAGATTGAAAGAAGCTGTGATCTGAATTACAACGAGGTTATTCTATGCGAAATCCCGGTATCGGAAACTTTGAACCAGAGACTGCTGTCGATGCTGCTGATTCAGGTGAATGCTTTGTATTGCACCGAGAACTCGTATGACCCGGAAAAACGCCATGAACTCAGCGAAATTCCAGAATTGATGGAAGATTGAAATTTTCAGGAGAGGAACACTTAGTTGAAAAGACTGGCATGCCTTACCAATTCGTATAAATCGCATCATCTGCTTGAAACATTGGCAGAGTTGGGCATTCATGTTCACCTGGGTCCTGGAGTCGCTTCAAGCGACGCCACCGACCTGCGGATCATCGGCGACAGCGAAGTGTCGGAGTACCTTGCCTGCGGCGAACTTAAGCTGTACATCAATGCAGAAGACAGCCTTGGTTTTCTGGAAGCCAGATCGGGCTGCGAGAAACTGAAACGCGACATCGCTTTCTTTAAAGACAAATATGAATTCCGGCGCAGCATCAAAGAATTTTTTCCGGATTTTTTCCTGGAAAAAGTATCGAGCGCACAGCTTGAGACTGTTACTGTTCCAGAAGATCGAGAATTGATTCTGAAGCCGGCACTGGGATTTCACAGCCTTGGAATAAGAAGTTTCAAAGGAACAGCTCAGCTGCGCCTGGCGGTCAGGGAAGCGCTGAATGAAATTCGCAGTTTCGGCCATGTTTTCGATTCAAAAGTGCTGAGCGAAGATGTTTTCATTATCGAAGATTTCATTGACGGCGAAGAACTGGCCTGCGACGCTTTTTTTTGACTGTAACGGAGAACCGATAATCAATGCAATATATTGTCATGTCTTTGCAGACCGGAAAGACACGCGCGACCTCGTATATTACACGTCCAGCAGTGTAATGGAAAAATATCTGGGTGGAATGCTGGATTTTCTGAAGCTGATTGCAACTAAAACCACCGTAAGAAATTTTCCGCTGCATCTTGAAGTCAGAGTTTCGAATGGAATAATAATTCCTATCGAAGTCAACCCGTTGCGCTTCGGCGGCTTCGGTCTGGCCGATCTTGCCCGGCATGCTTTCGGAATAAACAGCTACCGCAATTACTTTCTGGATGAAAAACCGGACTGGGACGGTATCATTGCTCGAAAAGACATGGCGTTCTATGCGTTTGTGGTCGGACAGCGTCCTGATGTTTTCGATCCGTTAAGGCACGGAATAGACCATGCCGCCTACCGTGCGACCTTTTCGAATCTGCTGGAATATGTTCCCATTGATGCCAGTCGTTACAGGTTTTTCTCGACAGCTTTTGCGCGCAGCGAGGAATTACCGGAACTTCTGAAGTATCTGCACATGGACTTTTCGCAATTCAGAACAGGCACATAGCAAATCGGCGCGCCTGCGGCGCGCCGATTTGAAGATTGCGGATGTTTTGAGGATCACAAGCGGAAGTCAGCCCAATTTTACATTGCCGTTCTTAAGAATGGTTTTTCCTTTGTGATTGACCACTTCAAAAGGTATCACGCCATTGTCGTCGGTGGGAAAGATCAGCAGGGTAATGGTTTGTCCCGGAAATGTCGGAGCAGAAAAACGCACACCCACTTCACGCAGACGCCGGAAATCGCCGTCGGCGAGTTTGTCGGCCAGTGCGTTGGTTGTCATTGCAAGAGCACACATGCCATGCAGAATTGTTCTCGGAAGTCCCGCCAGTTTGGCCAGAAAATTGCTTTTGTGAATAAAATTATGATCGCCGGAAGCGTCGGCATAGCGCAAAGCCTGATTTTCATCGGTTTTGATTTCAATGCGATGCAGCGGCTCGACTGCGGCTTTTTCTTCTTTGCCGCTCTTATCTGTACCTTTTCCTGCCCCGGAGCCGCGCACCATAAGACCGGCCCTGGCAGTTCCGTAAAGCTCGCCGCTTTCGGAGTTTGCGATATCGAAATCTATTTCCATCAATTCGCCGGCAGGAGTATCGCGAATGTCGGAGACAACCATTTTAACTTTTATGCTGTCACCGATTCTGATCGGCTTCACGAAAGAAAACGACTGCTGTCCGTGAACCATGCGCAGAATGTTCATGTGCAGGTCTTTGTTGACAAGCAGTTCAAGCAGAAACGGATGCACCAGGCGACTGAGGAAAAGCGGCGGCGCCAGGTCGGGCTCTTTCCGGTAAATAGAATTATTGTCGTTTGTTGCTGCTGCGTAGTTTTTCGCCAGCGCTTCGATAACGACACCGACTTTTTCTTCAACTGTATGGCCGATAAATTCGCGGTTCAGGCTGCGTGAGTTCCGGTTACGCAGCATGGCCCAGAAAAGTTGGCTGTTTGATACCGGCATTTCGATGTGTCCTTTCTTCTCTTTCAACATCAGAGAACCCGTACCGCCCCCGGTTGAATTTGTACCGGAGTGCGGAACAATGGAATTAACATATGAAACATTTAACAGTATCAACACCCGACGGCAAAGAAGAATCATTATTATTTTCTGAGTATTTCGAGAAAGCTAAGAATCAACGCATCAGGTTGCGCAAAGACTTTTCTCCGAATCGGCGACGCAGGCGATTTTTCAAACCGACGCCGGACTTATAAACGGAATCCGGCAGAATACGTCTGGCGATGATCTTTGCGATTCTGAATGCCGATATATTGCCGGCGGCATATGGCAACAGTTTCTTTAGAAGCTGAAAATATTCGCGGACATCAATACCTGAATAATAATCCAACATCGTCATGCTGCGTTTTTTTATCCAGGTATCAAGTTCGTTCTTTGAAATTCCATGCCGCCACCCGTCGATGATGAACCTGTCGCCGACACTGCGAATGAGTTCGAATGCCTGTACGATTTCATCGCAAGATGGCGCATGAGTCACCGGATTGAGTCTGGCGATTTCCACCAAACGTTTTTCCGGCAAATGCCCGACGATCGAGTTAATCAGCCTGCCGCTCCACTCGGCAGTGCGTTCAAGCCCCTCGGCAAAGTGGTGTGATGTTATCTGCCCCGGATGCATGCGGTAACACAAATGAATCCTGTCGATGACGGCAAAATCTTTCTTTTTAAGCAACAACTCAATCCACAATGCATAATCTTCGCAGTGCAGGCTGTCTGCTGAAGCAGGATATTTTCCGGCGTCCATGACAGCCGATTTCCGCATCATGGCGCAAGGATGGACAATCGGGTTGCTCCAGATCAACTCCCAGGCTGTCCAGCAGGAAGTTCCGCTGAACGCCGGTCTTATGACACCATTGGGCCTTCCATTTTCGTCTATTTCAATTGCTCTGGAGCTTACAACGGTTATTTCAGGATGCAGAGCAAGAAAATCCAGTTGTTCCTCGAATCGCTTCGGCAGGCAGACATCATCTGCGTCCATGCGGGCGATGAATTCGCCGCGTGCCTGCTCAAGAGCGTAATTCAATACGCCGGTAATGCCGAGATTTTCCGGCAGCCTTAGAATAACAAGACGCGGGTCTTTATAACTTTCAAGTATTTGCAGTGAATTGTCTGTCGAGGCGTCGTCGATGACCAGCAGTTCGAAATCTTTGAAACTCTGATCCAGAACCGAATTCAGCGCCTCCTTCAGGTATGCGGCGCCGTTGTGATTCGGCAACAGCACGGAAAGAACAGGATTACGTCGCAGATTATTACTCTTATTGCCTGTCATT
>JAKQSH010000252.1 GCA_029570245.1 Deltaproteobacteria bacterium
GTGGGGTGTGTGGTTCTGTGGCGCGTGCACTTCTGCGTGTTACCCGCGACATCTTTTTCGTTTGCTGCCGCTGACGGCTGCGGCTGGTTTATTGTTGCAGTCTCTTGCTTTCAGCATTTTCTTCCTGTCTCGGAGCGCCGCATCTTCCATGCATCTCTGGTGGAATGCGGACGCATGTCTGCTTCTGCTTTCTGATGCCGCACCGGTTCTTGCTGCCAGTATTCCGGGATTCCGAAAAGCTCTTCTGAACGGAAATTCCGCCATATATGGCCTTTTGTCGATGCTGTTTGTATATTCCGCCATAGTCATGTCCAGTCAGAGTTCTGATCAGTATCAGCTTTCGGCGTATCTGTTTATTCCGGTATGCATAATCGCCGGGGGCGTGGCGCTTTATCTTCCAAGTCGTTTGATGCTTTTTTCTGCAACACTGCTTCCTGTTGTTATATTGAACGTCTTGCCGCGTCAGTATTGCCTGTGGGATTCTCTTGAGGCGGAGCGCGAAGCTGATCGCGCCCTTCGCAGGCTGGCGGCAACTCTGCCCGACGATATGCCGCGCATGCTTGGTCTGGCCTATTCCAGAATGGCTCTCGGAAAAACTCCTCCGCCGCACTTCGGAGCGATATCGGTTGACATGGCGATAAGCGATCTGGCCGGACGCGGCCCTTTTGCCTGTTTTCACCGGATCGGAGAAAAGGAAGGTTGCTGGTTCGTGGAACTTTTTCAGAATGAACAGCGCGCCATTCATGGTGCACCACCGGCTGTAGAACCTCTGAATTTCGGTTGCAGCATTATTGATTCCCATCGTGACGACCCGATTGAAATGCTCATATACGAGTGTCCCGACGACGCCGGAATGCGGAAGGCGGTGTCGCGGTGAGCAGAATCATATCCGCAATAATTATCATGGCTGCCCTGTTCTGCGCCTGCTCGCTTGTATGCTCAGCCGCCGAGTCGCGCTGGGTGATTTCTGAAGGCAATGAAAAATTCATTGCAGACATTTTCGACAGCGGGGAAAATTCTGCAGAATTGAGAACAGATTCAATCAGGATTGAGGGCTCGAGAATCTCAATTGCACTCAGCAATTCTGAAGAAGGCACAAGCGTCATGCTGTATCTGACATGCAGTCCGCCACAAACCCGGACGGATGAGTGCCGCAGCTTTTATGACATATGGCTCTGTGCAGAAAAAGCTTCTTTTTCAGATGCGCTGCCCGGCTCTTATCTGCAATGGTTGCAGAGTAGGAACCCTGAAGGTGCGAAGTTGAAAAGTCTGTTCAGAAAAGTTGAAATCAATGAAGATACAGGCAGCAGAGTTACGAAATGGCGCAATGCTCACAACTTTTTCTATGAGCATTTCGGATTTCTGGTGAAGTATTTCTACATTGTATGGTTCCTGGCGCTTGCGGTGCTTGCGGCCTTTTCGCTCGGAACGCTTCGTCTGCGGAATGCCGGCGGCAGGCTGACTCAGCTGTTGCGAGTTCTGATTATATTGCTGCTTATTATGATTTCCATACTTGCAATTGCTCACCTGGCCGGAGGCGAGTTGATTTTAAAATGCTGAAACGTCACACTGTCTGAGTCGCCGCTTCTCCATCTTCGAAACTTTTTGTTTCTTCAGGCAGAATAATCGAGAACATTGCACCCTCACCCGGTCTGCTGTGTACTCTTATTTCGCCGCTGTGCGATTCGAGTATCCGTTCGCAGATGGCAAGGCCAAGTCCGGTTCCCTGTCCGGGGTCCTTGGTCGTGTAGAACGGCGCGAAGATGCGGCGCTGCTGATCTTCGCTTATGCCGGGGCCATCGTCGATCACCGCCAGCAGAATCAGCTTCTGACCGGTTTTGTATTTCTTTGTGGAATCCTTGAACGTCACCTGCGGTCTGAAGGTTACGCCTTCGAGGAAGATAAGAATATGGCCTTCGCTCTGCATCGCCTGTGCTGCGTTGAGCAGCAGATTAACCAGAACCTGCTGCAGCTGTCCTTCGTCACCGCTGACGCAGGCCGGGCGTTTATGAGATTCAAAAGCTATTTCCACATGCTTGAACTGCTTCTGCGGTTTCAGTATTTCCAGTGTGTCGTTTATCAGTGAATTCAAATCTACGCGTTTTATCGTTGACGAGCCCGGACGAGAGTAATCCAGAAGTCCCTTGACTATGCTGCGGATACGGATGACGTCTTTTTCGATACGCTTGAGAATGTCTTTTAGTGTTGCATCATCAGTGCCGCCTTCGGCCAGAAAACCAACGTATCCAAGTATTGATGAAAGCGGATTTCCTATTTCGTGTGCCACTCCGGCGGCCAGCTGTCCGACCGATGCCAGACGTTCTGAACGTATAAGGCCGCGTCTGGTAAGCTCCAGTTCTTCGTTTATATCCAGAAGCTCCTGAATCTGATTCGCAACCAGTTCTTCATTTTCGGCCAGGGACTGCGCCATGTCGTTGAAGGACTGCGCCAGTTCGGATAGCTCCGAGCTTTCGTTTTCCCGCAGACGGACGTCATTGTCGCCGTTTGCCATGCGGCGGATTGCCGAAGTCATGCGGCCAATGGGTGCCGTTACCATGCGGTTCAGAAGCAGCGCTCCGAAAAGAATGAGAATTCCGGCGTAGGCGGCTGCTATTCCCAGAATAAGCCAGCCGGAAAAAAGCGATTCGTTTTCGGGCTGCATTATAGGAAGCGTAATCTGCACTCTTCCGAATATCGCGCCTTTGTATTTCCATGGGAACTGCAGCAACACCAGACGCCGTCCGTCAAAAGGATTGCGTATGACTGCGGTAGTCAGAGAACCGGCAGGCTGCGGAAATTCCTTCGCGAACAGTTCGGCCTCCTGCCGGCGTTTTTCCGGCAGAGTTGACCAGACCACACGATTTGCAATATCCAGAAACGTAATGAAATGCAGGTAGCGATCATCGTGAATGCGGGTTGCAGCGCGCATCGCCAGCAGGCGCACCGCATCTTTGCCCCCGACGTTTTCGGGCAGTTTTTCTGCGGTCAAGGTACGCTGAAGCATTTCGGCCACCATAATTCCGGCCAGCCGTTTTTCTTCTATGAAAATGTTGCGCGACAGATTTATGACGACAAGTCCCAGCAGCACAACTGCGGTAATCAGGAGCAGCGACAGACTCACCAGTATCTGCGCTCTCAGCGAGAATGTGCGCGGCGACTTCAGTTTCAAGTCCGTCAGCCTCCCCAGCCGGTCATAACGTCCAGAATCAGGCGACCGAAAAACAGGAACTCAAGTCCAGACAGCGCCAGAAATGGTCCGAATGGAATTGCGGCATGGCGCACCGATATTTCCTGATTTTCCGTTTTTTCCGGCAAAGGTCCTTCGTCCGGGTCAGGCAGAGGCGGGGCTTTT
Organism: Deltaproteobacteria bacterium; assembly: GCA_029570245.1. Taxonomy (GTDB): domain Bacteria; phylum Myxococcota_A; class SURF-8; order SURF-8; family SURF-8; genus JAKQSH01. Next base: position 3,353 of record JAKQSH010000252.1, read on the forward strand.
TTCACAAGACCGAAGGCCAGACCCACAAAGAAGAAAAGCAGTCCCTGAAAGGAACTTGCTATAAGAATAAACGGAATGGCCTGCCATCCTAAAAATGCCCCCAGCAACGCCAGCAATTTTGCGTCGCCCATTCCTATTCCTTCCCGTTTGGTAAGAAACCAGTAGCCGTATGCAGTGAGAAATATAATAAGGAACCCCGCCACAGCTCCGATAAGCGAGTCCTGCCAGTTCATCTGCGGAACAAAGAAGCTGGCCGCTACGCCGAATATCGTTCCCGGTATGGAAATGCCGTTTGGAATTATCTGATAGGGGATGTCTATGAATGTTACAGCCAGAAGGATTGCGCAGAAAACAAAAAACACCACCATCGCCGGAGTAAGACCGAAATGCATATAGCAGGCCAGCCCCAGCACGCCGGTCATAAGCTCGATAAGCGGATACTGAACCGAAATCGGCTCTCGGCATTTGCGGCATTTGCCTCCCAGCATGATATAGCTGAGCAGCGGGATGTTGTCGAACCAGCGCAGGCGATAATTGCATCTGGGACAGTGAGAAGGCGGAGTCACCAGCGACTGTCTTTCCGGGACGCGCAGTATGACCACGTTCAGAAACGATCCGATGCTGACTGCGAACAGAAAAACGAATATGATGATTGTAGCGTTAACCAAAGTTTACTCCTCTCCGGCATCCATTCCGAGCTTCTGAAGCCTGTAGCGCAGACTGCGGAAGCTGATTCCCAGTTCTTTTGCCGCTTCGGTCTTTACGCCGCCTGTTTTTTTCAGCGCGGCTTCAATATAACGGCGTTCATGCTGTTCCAGAATCGTGTCCAGCGAAGCGCCGTTGTCGGCGTCTATTCTATCGCCTGTGAGTTCGCGGCGGCTGATCGGTTCTGCGGTTTCTTTCTCCACGCTTTCAAGCATTGCAGGCGGCAGACTCTGTGGACGAATCTGATCGCTGCTTTCGAGAGCTACGGCGCGTTCGATTATATTGCTGAGTTCACGCACATTGCCGGGATAGTCGTAATTTGCCAGCAGCATCATGGCGGCTTCGGATACACGCAACACTTCTCGTCCCAGCTCGCGGCACGAGCGTTTGACGAAATGATTCACAAGCAACGGTATGTCTTCGCGCCTCTGGCGTAATGCCGGCATCTGAATCTGAATTACGTTCAGGCGGTAAAAGAGGTCTTCGCGGAAATTCTGCGCGTTTACTTCGTGTTTGAGGTCGCGATTCGTTGCAGCCAGTATGCGCACATTGACGTTGATTTCTCCACTGCCGCCGACCGGCATTATTTTGCGTTCCTGAATGGCGCGCAACAACTTTACCTGAAGCTGCAGGTTCAGTTCGGAAACTTCATCCAGAAACAGCGTGCCTTCGTGGGCCAGTTTGAAAAGACCTTCCTTGTCGCGGATTGAGCCGGTGAAGGAACCTTTCATGTGTCCGAAAAGTTCGCTTTCCATAAGCTCCGACGGAATGGCTCCGCAGTTCACCGTGACGAATGGATTTTCTCTTCGGTGCGAATTGAAGTGAATTGCACGCGCCACCAGTTCCTTTCCCGTGCCGGATTCGCCGGTTATGAGAATGTTGGCGTTTGTTCCGGCTACGCGCTTTATCATGTCGAAGATTTTGCGGATAGGCTGACTGTTGCCGATGATTTCCTTGACTTCAATTTCCTTTTCGGGCTTTTCCGATTCGTTTCCGCGTCCCTTCTTCTGCATGAGCTGCTGCATGGCGCGGTCGATGGTTACTTTGATGTCTTCGAGCTTGAAGGGCTTTGTTATATAGTCGTAAGCGCCCATTTTCATGGAGTGAATAGCGTCGGCGGTTGAGCTGAAGGCCGTCATTACTATGAACTCCAGATCGGGGCGCGTTTGCTTGACTTCATGCAGCAGTTGCATTCCGTCCATTTCCGGCATGCGGATGTCTGTGATTACCAGATCGAGATTCTTGCTTCTTATCTGTTCAAGAGCCTGTTTTCCGTTATCCGCGCAGTCAACCAGATATCCCTGCTTGCGCAGAAATATGCTCAGGAAATCACGCATGCTTTTTTCATCGTCAACAACCAGAATATGGCCCGGACTCATTTCAGTTCTCCTTCAATAGCGCCATGAGAGACGGGTCTCTGCGTCTGTCGTCCAGCGATTTCAGTTCGGCGGGAATGTCGATAGTAAACGCAGTCCCGCGACCTAGTTCTGACTCTACGTTTATGCGTCCTCTGTGCATTTCAATAATCTGAAATACGGTGGACATGCCGAGGCCGGTTCCTCCGGCCTTGGTGGTATAAAACGGATCGAACATCTGTTTCATTGATTGTTTGCTCATTCCCTCGCCGTTGTCGGAGATGCGGATGCGGATCATTCGGCGGTTGTTCGACGACGAAATGTGATTGGAAACGGAAATCCATATTACCGGAATTTCTATCTGCTCCGTTGCGTCCACGCAGTTTTTCAGTATGTTCCAGATCATCTGACGCAAGCGTGTCGAATCTCCGAAAAGCTCGAAAAGCTCAGACGCGAATTCCACTCTGAAACGGATTTTCTTTTTGATGTCATGCCGTTGCAGAAGACTTATTATGTCTTCGATTATTTCGCGCAGACTGACCGTTTCCAGCACCAACGGCTTAGGGCGC
>JAKQSH010000253.1 GCA_029570245.1 Deltaproteobacteria bacterium
AATCATGGCCGGCATCGACCAGGATTTTCAGGGGCATGCCGAAATCACTAAAGGTTACCGCGCCGGCATAGTGCTTCAGGAACCCGATCTGGACGAAGACTTGACGGTAAAACAGACACTTGAGCTGGCTTTTGCCGAAACCATGCGGCTTATGGACGAATATAACGCCATAACCGCAAGAATGGCAGAGCCTATGGACGACGACGAAATGCAGAAGGCTATGGATCGCCTGGGCGAATTACAGGACAAGCTCGATTCCGCCGATGCCTGGGACATCGACCAGCTTATAGCCAAAGCCAGTGATGCTCTATGTCTGCCCGGCGATGATCGCGTTATCGGCACTCTCAGCGGTGGCGAACGCAGACGAGTCGCGCTGTGCAAAGTGTTGCTCGAAAAGCCGGACCTGCTGCTTCTGGACGAGCCTACAAACCATCTCGACGCCGAAACTGTCGATTGGCTTGAAGCTCAGCTCAAGGAATATCCGGGCACAGTCATTGTCGTCACGCATGACCGCTATTTCCTCGACAACATTACGCGCTGGATACTCGAAATAGAAGGCGGTCACGGTATTCCGTGGGAAGGCAATTATTCCAGCTGGCTGGAGCAGAAACTGGCGAAACTGGCCGCCGCCGAGAAAAAAGATTCGCCGCGTCGGCGCGCCATGGAGCGCGAACTTGCATGGATTCACATGAGCAATCAGAATCGCTCAGAGCTTTCTCGTTCACGTCTGGCCGAATTTGAGAAACTGATTGCCGAGGAAGCCGAGGACCGCTCAGGCGACGGCGGCGTCATTCAGATCGCGCCGGGGCCTAAACTGGGCGACAAGGTGGTTGTTGCTGATGGCCTTGGAAAATCATTCGACGAAAAACTTTTTGAGAATGTTTCTTTTATTGCCCCCAAAGGCGCAATCGTCGGGCTCATCGGGCCGAACGGCACCGGAAAGACGACTCTGTTCCGCAGCATAATCGGCGAAGAAAAGCCGGATTCCGGCAGTATCGAAATCGGCGACAGCGTCAAGTTCGCCTATGTCGATCAGGGGCGTACTCAAATGGAACATGGCGTCAGTCTGCTTAAGGCGCTTAACGGCGATTCCGAAGAAGTTACGCTCGGCAAGCGCACCGTTCCAGTGCGGCAGTATCTTTCGTGGTTCGGTTTCAAAGGAGCAGATCAACAGAAAACCGTCGATCAGCTTTCGGGTGGAGAGCGAAACCGTTTTCATCTGGCAAAAACTCTCAAGGTCGGCGGCAATGTGCTGCTGCTGGACGAACCTACAAACGACCTTGATGTAAATACGCTGCGCATGCTCGAAAACGCACTGCTTGATTTCAGTGGCAGCGTTATGGTTATCAGTCACGATCGTTTCTTTCTCGATCGCATATGCACACATCTGCTTGTGTTCGAAGGCGGCGGACAGGTGCGCTGGTTTACCGGCAATTACCGTGATTACGAAGACTGGCGCGTCAGGGAACTGGGTGATGCCTATGCCAACCGCCGTAAGCGTTATCGTGCCGTGGCCGCAGGAAAAAACCGCTGATCGGTCGCTCTTGAAAAAGATTCATATTTCGTGCTAGTCTGACTCTGGTTTTTCAGAACGGATATTCTCTATGGGAATGGACCAGACTTTTAAAAATATCCAGCGTCTAAGCCAGATCGCCGGAGTCTTCGGGGCTCACGGCTTCTCGCAGATTATGAAACAGATCGGCCTGCTGAAGCTGGTGAAGATTGAAAATCGCCCCGACAGCAGCGCCGATCGTTCTGCAGCGGTGCGCCTGCGCATGGCTTTTGACGAACTTGGCCCGACTTTCATTAAGCTGGGACAGATGCTTTCGTTGCGTTCCGATCTTCTGCCGCATGAGTTTATTACCGAATTCAAAAAACTTCAGGACGACGCCAGCCCATTCCCGATTTCCGAAGTGCGCCGTCAGATTGAAAAAGAACTTGAATGCGGCATTGAAGATTTTTGCGAATCGTTTGACGAAAATCCAATCGGGGCGGCTTCACTGGCTCAAGTGCACCGTGCACACCTCAAAAGCGGTGAAGATGTCGTCATCAAAGTCAGACGTCCGGGAATAGAAGACCAGATCGACGCCGACCTTTCCATATTGTACACCATCGCCCGCATGCTCGGCCGCTACCTGCCTCTTACGGCTGTAGTCGATCCGCTTGATGTTGTGGACGAATTCGCCCGTTCAATCAGGCAGGAGCTGGATTTCGCCGGTGAGGCCGGAAATCTTGAGCGGTTTTCTAAAAATTTCGCGGACGATGAAAAAGTGCATTTCCCGCAGGTTTTCTGGAAATATACCGGGCGACGCGTTCTGACCATGAGTTACATTGATGGCGTTTGTCTTAAAAACATAGAACGTCTGGACGAGCTCGGAATCGACAAGAAAGCTCTGGGGCGTCTCGGCGCGCGAACTTTTATGAAAATGATCTTCATCGACGGTTTCTTCCACGGCGACATCCACGGCGGCAACATTTTTGCCATGAAAGACAACTCCATCGGCATAATAGACTGCGGAATAGTCGGCAAACTCGACCGTCATATCGTGGCTCAGACAGCTTCAATATTCGTCTCTCTGCTTACGCGTGACTTCGATTCGGTGGCGCGCGTCTTCATTGACCTGGGCGGCGCGAAGAGCGGCGTCAACGAACGCGAGTTCGCACGCGATCTGCGCGGCGTCATTGAACCTCTGATGGGGCTGTCCCTGAAAGACATCAACAGCGGCGAAGTGTTTTTCAGGCTGACTCAGATGGCGCTTAAACATCGCGTGCGCCTGCCACGCGAAACACTGCTGCTTGCCCGCTCGATATCCAGCATGGAAAGCATCGGGCGCGAGCTTGACCCGGATTTCGATGCAATGTCCGTCGGTAGAGAGTTTGCCGGAAACGTTATTGCCGAGAGATACAGCCCGCAGAATATCGCCTCCGATTTCGTGCAGATCGGGCGCGATCTTACCACGCTCGGCCGCAACATGCCCAAGCAGCTGGAAAGTTTTCTGCGCCGACTGGAGCGCGACGAACTGGCTTTCGATCTTCGCGTGCGCGACATCAACACCTGGAAACTTCTTGACCGCATCGGAACCCGTATCGCCATGGCCGTTCTTTTTGTCGGCGGCCTCATTACAATCTCGCTCAATACCGACAAGCCTTTCAGCATGACGGATTTTCTGGGATACCTTACTGTCATGGGCAGTCTTGGCTGCTTCGTCTTTTCCGTAATTAAAGGCAAGGACAGACCGTGATGAAGCTCGACTTATGTAGAACTGCACCCTATTCGGCAGGTGAATCATCGGGTAGATTTTATTCTGAAGCGCCTGATCCGTATCGCAACGATTATCAGCGTGATGTGGGGCGCATTGTTCACTCCAAGGCGTTCCGGCGTCTGGCCTTTAAAACGCAGGTGCTTTCTCCGAGCGAGGGCGATCACTATCGCTCGCGACTCTCTCATACGCTCGAATGTACGCAGATGGCGCGCGCCATTGCCCGCCGCCTGGGATTGAATGAAACGCTTACCGAAGCCGTGGCGCTGGCCCATGACTTGGGGCACCCGCCATTCGGACATCAGGGCGAGGAAGTGCTTGACCGCCTGATGAAGTCTTTCGGCGGTTTCGATCACAATTTGCAGAACATTCGCATCGTCACGCTGCTTGAAGAGAAATCCAGCGCTTATCCGGGGCTTAATCTTACATTCGAAACTCTGGCCGGAATTGCGAAATCGAAGAACGCCAAGGCTTTTCTTATGGAGCGTTACGGTTTATCTGCGGATGGTTTGACTCAGAATTGCGAAGCATGGGTGGCGGACCTTTCCGACGAACTGGCTTACACCACACACGACTTTGACGATTATCTGCGTTATCACGATTTTAGCACCGATGAAATACGCGCCATTGATCTCGAAATGGTTCAGGAGGCTGTCCCGGAAGAAGATTGTAACGCAAAAATCATGGCGCGCATGTGCGTGCGCAATATGGTCAACAGGCTTGTTACCGAAGTAATCGAACATTCCGTTAATCGCATTGAAGCGCTTTCGGATGAACAATTGACGGATATTCCGACCGTGCGGGCCTGCATCGACCTGCCTGATGACACCAAGCGTAAATTCCGCAAGCTGGAGGCTTATCTCAACGAGCGCATGTATCGAGACAGCAACCTTAAAGCTGAAGCTCTACAGGGAGCGCGCAGCATAGAAATGCTGTTCATGCGTCTGGCTGCAGAAAGGAAGCTTGCCGGAGACGACCGCGAAGCTTATCTTGAACTGTGTGATTACATTGCCGGAATGACCGACAGATTCCTGCTGCATAAATTCAACCCGGATATTTATTGATAATTATGACTGAAGTTGAAGAATAAAATATGAACGAAAAAGTGAAATTTATTCGTGCCCGCTACATGATTACTCTGGCCGGCGCAAATCCTGAAGAAACAATTGAAGATGCTTTCATTCTTGTTGACGGTGAAAACATCGTTGAGGCCGGACGCTACGAAACCGCTGTCTGGCGCAGGGTGAAAGAAAAATACTGCGACGGAGTTTTCGTTTTCGGAGCAGAAGAAGGGCAGGGCGATCCGCCGCTGCTGGATGTGGCTCTTCTTCCTGCTTTTGTCAAAGCGCATGGTCACGACCACGAGTCTCTGATAATCGGCTTCGCGCGTGACGAAAAACTCACAGAATGGCTCGATCATTCGGTGCATCCATACAGCCGCTTTGTAGAAGACAGTGAAGACATATTGCGCGAAGAACTGGGCTGTTCACCTTATCTCGCAGCCTACAGACATTCGCGCCTGAACGATATTTATTACGGCATCACGGCTGCTTTAAGCCACAACTGCGATTACGCCAAGTACCGCATCGACGACATGCACAGAGCGAATCTGGAGGCCGCGACTTCAATGGTGATAGCCATCGGCAGCCAGGACCGCTTTTACGATACCCGCATTCTGGATACGCCGGAAATCGCGCTGCGGCGAATGGATGCAGCATTCGAAAAATATGGCGGCGGCGCACGCTTCCGCTGCATTCCAGGCCCCGATCAGCTTTTCTCCAACAGCCGTGCTCTGCTTGTTCCGCTCAAACAATGGGCCGACCGTCACGGAACTCTCATTCATGTTCACAGTTCGGAAGAGCCTGCCACTACTGCATGGTTTGCCCGTGAGGTTGAGCCGGGCTTGACGCCGGTTGAATATGCCGACAGCATCGGTTTCATGGACGACAACGTCATTCTGGCTCACCAGGTCAACTGCGGCCCGCGAGACGTTGACATTATAGCTGCGCGTGGTGCGGCTGTGGTGCATAATCCACTGGCCAACACCATTCTCGGTTCCGGCATGCCGCCGTTG
>JAKQSH010000261.1 GCA_029570245.1 Deltaproteobacteria bacterium
CATTAAAAAACAAAATGGCGGAGAGAGAGGGATTCGAACCCTCGGTACCCGTTAAGGCACACACGATTTCCAATCGTGCACCTTCGGCCACTCGGTCATCTCTCCGCAACAGGTTGCGTGAAAAGGCAGATTGTAAAAAAGAACTTATGGCGGAGAGACTGGGATTCGAACCCAGGGTACCCATAGGGCACACATGATTTCGAGTCATGCGCCTTCGACCACTCGGCCATCTCTCCGTAAAAGCAACTGCCTTTATTTTCTCATTTTTTTAAAGAACGCCTTCAGAATCTCAGAACATTCGTTTTCCAGCACGCCTTCCACCACCTCGATGCGATGGTTCAGCCGTGCGTCCGATGCCAGTTCGTATAAAGAACGTATCGCACCGGCTTTGGGGTCGCGGGCGCCGAAAATCACCCTGTCGATGCGCGCCTGCAACATGGCTCCGCTGCACATTATACAGGGCTCCAGTGTCACGTAAAGGCTGCAACCCTCAAGACGCCAGAAGCCGATTTCGGCGGCGGCGGCGGACAGCGCCCTTATTTCGGCGTGCCCCAGCGGGTCCTGCGTGCGTTCGCGGTCATTGCGGCCGAGCGCCACCAGACGCCCGTCGGCCACCACAGCCGCACCCACCGGAACTTCGTTTTCGGCGGCGGCTTTCTGCGCCTCGGCCAGAGCCAGACGCATCCAGTATTCATGCTCCGCCATTAACGACCCTTTCGAGAATAAATCTATAAAGAACACGCATAGAAGTCCAGATTCTTTACCCGAAAGCGTCCAGAAAGTCAAATAGAATCGGCAGAGTCTTCTTTTACATTACTCCATGAAAAAAGCGCCCTGTCCGCCGCTCTGAAGCACAAAGCGACACGCTGCCGCAACAGCCGACGAATTCACATTGTGACTCTAACCGTTATTTGTTTTCCTGAGCAAGTCTCCAGATAACGTAGGAGGTTGCGGCGCCCGCAATAATGAAAGGAGCGGCAGGCGGACACGCGACACTGGTTGTGGCTGTAAGCTTTGCCAGCGCAGCACCCATACCGAAGCCCATTTTAGAAGCCCCGGAAAATGCGGCCATCTTAGCGAAGAATCCGGCTAAAACAGGAACAGACTGAGCTGTGCCTACCGCAAATCCGCCAGCAGCGACTCCACCTGCAACCTCGATATCTTTCGTACCTGCCATGCAATGCTCCTTTTTTAATGAACGGGATCGTGAATAAGATCGAACTGATTATTATTATCCGATAAGAATAATATCCTGTCAAAATCTCGAATGTTTATATTCACAATATCGTTGACAGAAGTTCTCGCGCTTATACAATTCTTCTCGTTGAAGCACCGACATCAGAGAAGGTAAAATGCGCGAAATTTCATGCGAAACAATAAGCCGGGCGGTGGCCGGCATGATAAGCACAGCCGCTTTCGAACTGCCGTCCGACGTGCTTGAGGCGCTGGCCGAAGCCCGCAGGCGCGAGGTTTCCGAAAATGGCCGCCTGCTGCTGGGGCGCATCGAAGAAAACGCCCGTCTGGCGCGCGAATGCCGTCTGCCGCTGTGTCAGGACACCGGCACGGCGGTTTTCTTCGTCGAAGTCGGAGCCGGACTGCGCATCGTCGGCGGGCTGCTGACTGACGCCATCAACGACGGAGTGCGGGAAGGTTACGGCAGAGCCTTTCTGCGCAAATCAATATGTCATCCTTTTACGCGAGCCAACACCGGCGACAACACCCCGGCCATAATTCACTTCATCCCCGTTGCAGGCGACAGACTGCATATGACTTATCTGGCCAAGGGCGGAGGCGCCGAGAATAAAAGCGCCGTGCGCATGCTCAAACCTTCCGACGGCAAACGTGGCGTCATTGAAGCCGTGCTTGACATAGTCGGCTCCGCCGGAGCCAGTCCATGTCCGCCGGTGGTGACGGGCGTCGGCATAGGCGGCAACCTGGAGCGCGCCGCATGGCTGGCCAAGTACGCGCTGCGCCGCCCTCTGAACCGTCACAACCCGGACGCAGAACTGGCCGGTATGGAAGCAGAAATACTTGAGCGCATCAACCGGCTCGGAATCGGTCCGCTGGGCCTCGGTGGAAGTACAAGCTGCCTGGGCGTACACATTGAACTCGAATCCTGTCACATCGCCAGCCTGCCACTGGCGGTAAACCTGAACTGCCATTCCGACCGGCGCGGGGAGGTGGAACTGTGAGCGAAATCAGAATCAGCGCGCCGCTGAGCGACGAAACCATCAGCAGTCTGCGCAGCGGTCAGGCCGTTCTGATAAGTGGCGTAATTTTTGCTGCGCGCGATACTGCGCACCGGCGTATTGTGGAATCCATAAAAGAAGACCGTGA
>JAKQSH010000041.1 GCA_029570245.1 Deltaproteobacteria bacterium
CCGTATCTGGGTGGAATGTTTCACAATCCATCCAGCATTTATTCGCCTGCGCGCGCAGTAAGACGCGCCATAGACGCCGCCCGTGAAAAAGTGGCCTCAGCCGTCGGCGCCGATCCGCGCCGCCTGTATTTCACTTCCGGCGGCACCGAAGCCGACAACATGGCGCTTTTCGGTGCGGCTTACTCCATGTATGCCAGAGACCGCAAAAAAATCGTAATTTCCAGAATCGAACATCCGGCTGTTCTGGAAGCCGCACTGGCCCTAGAAAAGCGCGGCTTCGAAGTGGCGCAGCTGCCGGTTGACCGCAACGGCATTGTCGATCCGGCGAAAGCGGCGGAAATCATCGACGGCAACACCATTGTGGTGTCGGTCATGCACGCCAACAACGAAATCGGCACCATACAGCCCGTAAAAGAGCTGGCGGAACTGGCTCATAAACACGGCGCGCTCATGCACAGCGACTGCGTGCAGTCCTTCGGCAAGATTCCGCTGGACGTAAGAGAGCTGGGTGTGGATATGGCTTCGTTTTCAGCTCATAAAATTTACGGTCCCAAAGGCGTCGGGGCTTTTTACGTGCGCCAGGGGCTGAAACTGGCTCCGCTGCAATACGGCGGACACCAGGAAATGCGAGTGCGTCCCGGCACCGAAAACCCGGCGGCCATCATCGGCTTTGGTGTTGCGGCGGAATTCATAGCAAAAGACTTCGCCGACGGCGTGCCGGCCCGTCTGGCAGCAATGCGCGACCGTCTGCAGGAACTGCTGATCGGAAAAATTCCGCAGACCTGTTTGAACGGCAACACTGAAAAGCGCGTGCCAAACACTCTCAATATCAGCTTCGCCTTTGTGGAAGGCGAAGCCATGAGCATTGCCCTGGATCGTATGGGAATAGGTGTGGCAACCGGTTCGGCCTGCAGTTCGGGCGATCTGGAACCTTCGCACGTCATAATGTCGATGGGCCTTAAGGAAGAAGTGGCGCACGGTTCCCTGCGCTTCTCGCTGGGCATTGAAAACAAAATGGAAGATATCGAAAAAACCGCCGAGGCCGTCACGCAGGTTGTGGCGCGCTTCAGAATGATGTCCCCGCTTTATTCCGACTTCGAAAAAAGCGGCAGCGGCGGCGACATCTGCGCACAGAATTAACAAGGAGACTTCAAATGGCAGGTTTCGATTACAGCGACGATGTAATGAATCATTTCATGGCTCCGCACAACATGGGCGAGATCGAAAACCCCGACGGCGTCGGCGATGTCGGCAACCCCAAATGCGGCGATGTGATGCGCATTTCGCTGCGCATAAAAGACAACGTCATTGAAGACATAAAGTTCAAAACGTTCGGCTGTGTGGCGGCGGTGGCCACCAGCAGCATGCTGACCGATCTGGTCAAGGGCAAAACCATAGAAGAAGCGCTGACAATCACCAACAAGCGAGTGGCCGAGGCTTTAGGCGGACTGCCGGCGGTAAAAATGCACTGTTCGGTTCTGGCCGAAGAGGGTCTGCAGGCGGCCATTGAAGATTATCGAAAGAAACAGGCTGAGAAAAAGCAGTAGAACATTATCTGGCCTTCCATGGCGGAAAGGCCCGTAACTTATGGAGGAATAAATGGAACTCAGAGAAAAAGTCGAGGCGGCGCTGAACAAGACCCGTGGATTTCTGCAGGCCGACGGCGGCGACGTGCAGCTTGTCGATGTTACCGAAGACGGCGTCGTACAGGTGCGCCTCAAAGGCGCCTGCGGCAGCTGCCCCATGGCCATGATGACGCTGAAAGGCGGCATCGAACGCATTGTCAAGCAGGAAGTTCCCGAAGTCAAAAGCGTAGAGGCCGTATAAACTCATATGTGTTGATCGTCCGGCACGACACCGGAAATGCTCGGCGCCCCGCACAGGAAAGGCAATTTTCCATGCGGGGCGTTTTATTTGAATTGTTTCGATTGCTCCGGGGCCGGCAGGCATGCAGACGCGAGGAGCAGAAATCTCCTGTCTGCAAAGCATCAAAGGTGCAATTGCGCTCCTTTCAATCGTTGACAAATATTCAATGAAAGCGATAGTATCTCCAGAACGGCGCCTCCTGCAATAAGGCGCAGAAACCGCGAGGCACATCAGAACAGCCGCCCGGCGCACGATTGCTTTATTCGGATTTTCATCCTGCGAAACCGCGTTATTGTTAAGCTTTTTGTTGCGTGTGTTTATTGATTCTGTTTCCGGGGAGAACTTGAGGCATGTTTTCCATAAGTTCCATGACCGTTTCAGAGGTGAAAAGAATGTCGAACCCGGCAGTGTGTGCGGTTCTGTCGCTTCTGCTGCTCTTCGCTGTCGCCTGCGAAAAACCCGCGCCGACCGTGTTTCCGCCGGTGCCGGTCGAAGTCGCGCAGGTCAAAAGCGCCGACGTTCCGATTAAACTGCGTTCCGTCGGCACTGTGGAGTCCAGGCAGAGTGTCGCTGTCAGTTCGCAGGTCGGCGGCTTTCTTCAGGATGTTCTGCTCGAAGACGGTCAGCCGGTGAAAGAAGGACAGGTGCTGTTCAGGATTGATTCCCGCAAGTTCGAAGTTGCGGTCAGGCAGGCCGAAGCGGCGCTGGAGCAGGTTAAAGTGCAGTGGCGGAACGCCGTCAAAGAGGCTCAGCGCGCCGAATCTCTGCTTAAGGACGGCGTGACTACGCCTCAGGAGCATGAGCGGCTGTCCGCAGCCGCCGATGCTTTGCAGGCCGCCATAAAAGTTCAGGAAGCCGCACTAGAAAACGCGCGGCTCGATCTGGCATACTGCACCATACGTGCGCCTCTTTCCGGTCGCGCCGGAGTTCTTAATGTTCATAAAGGCGATCTGATAAAAGCCGGAACAAGCATTCTGGTTACGATCAGCCAGATGAATCCGGTTCATGTGAAATTTTCCATCCCTGAAAAGAATCTGGGAGAGCTGCGGGCTGCTGCGAACGCCGGAGAACTCGTGGTCGAAGCCGTTATGCCCGGCGACGGCGCGGATGCGGCGCAGGGACGGCTGGTGTTTGTGGACAACACGGTTGATGTTCAGACCGGCAGTATCATTCTCAAGGCCGAATTCGCAAACGAAAGCGAAAAACTTTGGCCGGGAACCTATGTCGAAACGACACTGGTGCTCGGCACACTCAGAAACGCGCTTCTTGTCCCTTCTGCTGCGGTGCAGAGCAGCCAGCAGGGCAGTTCGGTTTTTGTTATCGACTCGCAGAACAGGGCGATTTTCCGCAGTGTCACAGCAGTCTTCGACACAGACGGCCATACGGTTGTTTCGGAGGGTCTGAAGGACGGCGAAACCGTCGTTACTGACGGACAGCTGCGTCTGGGCGATGGAATGAAAGTCAGTATCAGAAACGCGCCTGGCAAAGCCGGGGAGAAATCCGAATGAGCATCAGCGGCGTATTCATCAGGCGTCCGGTGGCTACCATTCTGCTTATGGCCGCCATGCTGGTATTCGGCATTCTGGGCTTTAAGAATCTGGCCATCAGCAACCTGCCCAACGTTGATTTTCCCACCATTCAGGTCAGTGCGGCGCTGTCGGGCGCAAGCGCAGAAACCATGGCTTCGGCGGTGGCCGGGCCGCTCGAAAAACAATTCTCCACCATTTCGGGGCTCGAATCCATTACGTCTTCCAGCACTCAGGGCAACACGCGCATAACATTGCAGTTCAACCTCAACCGCGATATCGACGCCGCCGCGCAGGACGTTCAGACCGCCATCGGCAAGGCCGTTAAACAGCTGCCGCAGGACATTCAGACGCCCAACTACCAGAAGGTAAACCCGGCGGACATGCCCATCATGCATTACGCGCTTACATCGCCCACGCTGCCGCTTTCGACGCTTGACGAATACGGTCAGACGCTTCTGGCGCAGAACATCTCCATGATTCAGGGCGTGGCGCAGGTGGAGGTTTACGGCTCGCAGAAGTACGCGGTGCGCATCCAGCTCGACCCCGGAAAACTGGCGGCGCGCGGCGTGAGTCTGGCGCAGGTGTCGCAGGCCGTGCAGGGCGCAAACGAGAATCTGCCCACCGGCACCTTGTGGGGGCCGGAGCGCATGGTGTCCATCGAAACCAATGCCCAGCTCGAAAAAGCCGCCGATTTCATGCCGGTCATAGTTGATTACCGCGACGGCGCGCTGGTTCGCGTGCAGGACCTGGGGCGGGCAATCGACGATGTGGAAAACAACCGCCAGGCCGCCTGGTATGTCGATCAGCGCGCAATCATGCTGGCCGTGCAGCGCCAGCCCGGCAGCAACACGGTTGAAGTCGCCGACGGTGTAAGGCGCATGGTGGAGAAGCTTCAGAGGCAGCTTCCCGGCTCGGTGCAGCTGAAGCTCATATACGACCGTTCGGAGTCGATCCGCGAATCGGTGCGGGATGTGGAAATAACGCTGCTGCTCACGCTGCTGCTGGTGGTGCTGGTGATCTTCATTTTTCTGCGCAACGCCTCGGCCACCTTCATTCCCAGTCTTTCGCTGCCTCTTTCCATTCTGGCCACTTTCGCCGTCATGTACGTGCTGGATTACACCCTCGACAATCTTTCGCTCATGGCGCTTACTCTGGCGCTGGGTTTCGTGGTTGACGATGCGGTAGTCATGCTGGAGAACATCTACCGTCACATCGAAATGGGCAAGAGTCGTCTGCGGGCGGCCATCGACGGCGCAAAGGAAATCGAGTTCACCATCATTTCCATGACGCTTTCGCTTATTGCGGTCTTTATCCCGATTCTGTTTATGAGCGGCATAATCGGACGCCTCTTCCGCGAATTTGCAGTGACCATCAGCGTCGCCATTCTGGCTTCGGGCGTTATTTCGCTGACGCTGGCTCCCATGCTGTGCAGCCGCATGCTTAAAGTCGGCGATACCGGAAAGCGCAGCCGTTTCTACATCGCCACGGAAAAAGTCTGGGACAGAATTCTGCACGCCTACCAGTGGACGCTGGCCGGCGTTATGAATCACCGAGCCGCAGCGCTGATATTTTCGATTCTGATTCTGGCCGGAACCGTGGCGCTGTTCATACATACGCCCAAAGGCTTCCTGCCGGATGAGGACATCGGAATGATAATGGCCGTGACCGAAACCGAAGAGGGCGCCTCATTCGACGCGCTGGTAAAGCACCAGAAGCGTCTGGCTGCCGTGGCGGCGGAAGACCCTGACGTGGACGGTTTCATGTCTTCGGCTGGCGGCGGCGGTTTTTCTATGTCTAATCAGGGCCGCATGTTCATCAAACTGAAAGATCGCAGCGAGCGCAGCTCAAACGCTCAGGAAGTGATAGAACGCCTGCGTCCGAAGCTGGCTCAGGTTCCGGGCATCCGGGCTTTTCTGCAGATTCCGCCTTCAATCCGCATCGGCGGCATGGCCACCAAGGCCATGTATCAGTATACTCTTCAGAGCACCGACACCGATCTGCTTTTCGGCGTTTCGCCTAAACTGGAAGCCGCCATGCAGAATATTCCGGCGCTTACCGACGTGAGCTCCGATCTTTCATTGAAGAACCCGCGAGTTACGGTGCGAATCGACCGCGACAAAGCTTCGGCGCTGGGAATTTCGGCGCATCAGGTTGAGGCCACGCTGTCGCTGGCTTACAGTTCATCCCGTATTTCGTCAATATACACGCCCACAAACCAGTATTACGTTATTATGGAACTGCTGCCGGAGTTTCAGACCGAAGTTTCTGCGTTGAACCTGCTCTATATCCAGTCTTCCAATGGCCGGCTGGTTCCGCTTTCCACCATTGCAAGTCTGGAGCACGGCTTCGGTCCGTTGTCCATAAACCATTTCGGACAGATTCCCTCGGTGACGATTTCGTTCAACCTCAAGCCGGGCGCAGCTTTGGGCGACGCCGTGGCCGAAATCGAAAAAATGGCGGCTCAGATGCTGCCATCCGGCATCACCACCACTTTCACCGGCACCGCCCAGGCGTTTCAGAGTTCGCAGTCGTCAATGAGCGTTCTGCTGCTTCTGGCGATTCTGGTCATATACATGATACTGGGCATCCTCTACGAAAGCTTCATTCATCCGCTGACGATTCTGACCGGACTGCCTTTCGCCGGTTTCGGCGCGCTGCTTACGCTGTATCTTTTCGGAATGGACCTGAACCTGTATGCCTTTGTCGGCATCATCATGCTGATCGGCGTGGTGAAGAAAAACGCCATTATGATGATCGACTTCGCCGTTGAGGCGCAGCGCAGCGGGCTGTCGGCGCGCGAGGCCATAACGCAAGCCGCCGCCGTCAGATTCCGCCCCATAATGATGACCACCATGGCGGCGCTCATGGGAACGCTGCCGATAGCTATGGGAATGGGAGCAGGCGGAGAAGCGCGTCAGCCGCTGGGTCTGGCGGTCGTGGGAGGTCTGGCTTTTTCGCAGCTGATAACGCTGTATGTGACGCCGGTCTTCTACACTTACTTCGACCGTTTTCAGAAGGCGGAGAAGCTGACTCTGGAATAGCGCGGCTCCGGCGCTTTACTGCGCCAGCTTATCGACCACAGCCAGATAATCCACGGCGGCGTTGCACTTGTCGTCGTACTCGAAAATTGTTTTGCGGAAAGCCGGCGCTTCTTTGAGGCGAGTTGAAACGCGTATGGGCGGCAGAACTTTTTCTTTGAAGTGATTCTCCAGGTTTTCAAGCACATCGTGGGAAATGCGCGTGCGCATGTCATAAAATGTCGGCAGCACGCCCGCAATTTTAACCGGGCGGTGCAGCGTGTTCGAAATGTGATCCAGCGTGCGCATGACCTGCTTGACCGCCACCATCGACAGATAATCGCAGGAAACCGGAATCACCACTTCGTCGGCGTAGATCAGCGCGTTCTGGTTCAGCAGTGAAAGCGACGGCGCGCAGTCCATGACCACGAAGTGATAACCCTTTTCTCCGCCTTCCTTTATCATGGCGTTGCGCAGAATTTCGTTGGGGGCTTCCATGCGCGCCAGCATGATTTCGGCCTCGGCCAGGCGCTCGTTCGAGGTTATGACATCCAGATTGTTGCGGATGGGAACGATGCATTCGGTTGCCGGAGCTTCGCCGGAAATGAGATGATAACTGGTTTTTTCGCCGCGTATTCCGAGACATATTCCCACGTTGCCCTGGGCGTCGAGGTCGATGAGCAGGACATTGAAGCCGCGCGCGGCCAGAGCAGCCGAAAGGTTTACAGCAGTGGTGGTTTTGCCGGTGCCGCCCTTCTGGTTTATCACGGCCAGACGGCGCACGCCGTACTTGCGTGTAAATTCTCCCAGCAACTGCGGTTCGCGGCATTTTTCCGAGCAGAAATTCATGCTGCGGCCATTTACAATGGCACGCTGATAAGCAAATTCGACCTTGAAGGTTCTGCCGCAACTGGAACAGACCGCCTGATCGGACGCCGATTTTTCCTGCAACAGGCAGCGCTGACTGCAATAATGCCGCACAACGCCGTCCGGGCGGCGCATGATCTGATATGTGAATTTCGGCGTGAATTCCCTGCCGCAGACGATGCAGCTGACGGTCGCCTGTGTCGCTTTTTCCAAGTCAGTCCTCCGTGGCGTTGCCTGCTCGAAGTAAGATTATTTTTAATGTATTTCAGCCCCGCACCGCTGTCAATAAAAGAAAGAAAGTCGCAGACTGAAGCTTGAATGCAGCGCCAGTCGGGATGCCAGTCTCATAAAAAGAATTATTAAATTTCGCTGAACAGGGAGGACTGGCGTGACTTCTTATTGCTGCCGATAATTTCCCCCTGAAGTGATCTCAAGTCAACGACTGCTCCAAAATCTTTAAAAACACTGCGGAAAGAATCAATGTCGTTGTTCCAGTAAATCATTGCGCACGACATCGGTGCGCCTTTGCCTTCGTCTTTTCCTTCGACAAGAAAGCGAAGTCTTGTATCATATAAAAAACATACGGCTGTGGCCTGTCCCCAGACATATTCTTTCCAGTGACTGGTGTTTGTCGCCACCGGCACAAGTGCGATAACGCGCGAGCCGTAATTCCGGTGGGCATGAGCGCATCTGAACAGCCAGTTCTTTATGGTGGTGCCATTCACTTTGTCGGAACCATAAGGTGGATTGACGTATATTGTGGGGTAGTTCCAGGATTCTTTGAGTCCGTCATTTTCCGGCAGGCGGTACTCCATCTCTGCACGCACCAGGGACCACTTATTGGAACATGGATCGAGGAATATTTTCCCGCCGAAAACTTTTCTTACTGCGTCAACATATTCAGGTGGAGTACACCAGTCAACGCTTTGTGAATTTACCTTTCTTCCTGCCGTCATAAGTGTACCTTCAGCCAGTCTTTCCGTTTCAGAATATCAAGTTCACTTTTCAGTTCTGCAAGTTGTTTTCCTGCAGGTGCAATTATATTGAACCATGTTTCTATTCTATCTCTTCTGGTTCTGAAGTATTTCTGCAGAGCATAGTCTGCTGCAAGGGATATTTTTACTTTCGTAAACTGATTCCCGCCTCCATTTCCTGTATAACTGGCCAGAAACGCCTCTTTGGCCGCAATAAATTCCTCTCCTGGATTCAGAAGCAAATCGTCAACAAACTGTACTATTCCTCTGTCGGTAAGAAAAAGAAGCCAATCGTATGACTGGGCAAGAACCTTAAGCTCTTTGTTGTGATTTTCGGAAGTAAACCAGTTGCCGTGATTGCTTACAACACCTATTGTCATAATAAAGCGGCGCAGAAACTCGGAATCTTTCGAAGAAATGATATCGGCCATCAGTTCGTAATAATCATCCGTCACCAGAAACGATCCGTCACGTTTTTGTATCAGGCCGCCAATGCTGCCGTCTGACAATCTTATTTTCTGTAAAGCGGATACTGTTCTGGCTACATAAGCGCCCTGTTTTGCCTTTTCAATTGTTTGTGGGCCTTTGCGCATTCCATCTTCTACTCCGACTCGCTTGCACTCAACAATGGCGAATGGATGACGCAAAAGCTCAACAACCGAACAGAGGCCTTGGCCGTCACTGTATTTTTCGAGATATGCGTTTATAAGGCGGTCGCGACTTTCGCAGACCGTGCATGAATTACGAAGGATGCGGTTCCTGTCCAGCAGGGTGTTGTTCTTTATTGAATTCTCCCTGAAGGCAGACCTTGCAATTTGTTCGTTTCCAACAATCTTTCTTGAAGTGAGAGGCAAATCGTCGGATGTGAACTCAATCTGTGTGAGTTCGGTTGATGGGTGAAGACTGTATTCGACATTATGGGTAATGTCGCTGTTTGCGAACTCCGGCAAGGGTCTTTCTATGGCAATGTGCTTTTCAAATCCCCAGGATTTCAAAGCATAAAAGGTTACAATTTCGACAAGAGTGCCAAGAGCCAGTCCCGCCGCTTTCTTTGAATCTCCGGCATAATGAAATACTTCTTCAGTAAGAACTTTCTGGAGCTGGTCAACTGATTCGTAAGACATATATGATTTCCCATTCCTGCACACAATATCCATACTGCCGAATATATTCTATATCTCTTGCACGGTAAATCAAAAAAATTACCCGGCCCTGTCCGTCGGAAATCACAGAGCAGCAGAGAATTGTTCTTGTGGAGTCGGTGTTCCGATTTTTCTTGGATGCCCGCCGGAAATACGGTATCCC
>JAKQSH010000280.1 GCA_029570245.1 Deltaproteobacteria bacterium
AAACAGAGTAAAGTCTTTTCTGTTCCTCCGGCTCGAAGTCCATGTTGGACTGTCCGGTCGCAACTCTTCCGAGGCGATCAACGGTTTTGGTCAGATACAGAATCGACTCACAGATTGTCGTTTTGCCGGAACCGGCATGACCCGCGAATCCGACCACTCTTTTCATGTTGATATCAAATTTCTTCGCCATTACACACCCCTTCGATGTTTGTCATTCAAGCGAACCAAGCGCTTATATATTTTCAATCCCGAATAGAGTCTTACATTTCATCAGAATTGGGTAAGGCACTATACCATAACCGGAAGGAAGGTCAAATGATAACTTGGGCAATAAGTTGAATTTATCGGCGGAATTCATAAGTGGAAAACGACAGAATTCAAAGGTATTCTCACTCTTCGAAAGTATTCCAGCCGTCGCCACCGGATTTGACGCAGATGCGGAATTCCTTGCAGTCTTCTATTTCTGTACAGGCGATTACATCTTTATTGATGCTCAGGAAGTTGGCTTCTTTTTCACTGAAGGTGCAACGTTCGTTGCATTCGGAAAGCCACTCCTGATTTTTCTGTCCGGTGTCGTCACATTCCAGAATACGGCTGCAATATGCCTGACACTCTGCCATAGTCGGCTTGTCCGAGCCGCAGGCGGCAAGCGCCATTAATAGTATCGAACAGGCCAGAAGCGTACAGACAACTTGGAATCTGCTGCCGAAAGCCAATTAGTTACCTCTTCAATCCAGTAATAAGCTCAATCTTCGCTGTTACCGTTTTCTTCATACTCACCGCTGTCCACCGCCAGAAGGCAGGCTTCAAAGTCTTCGCAGCCGCCGCTGTCGATAAGGCAGACCGAGTATTCCTTTTTGACATAAATGCTGCCGCTTTCGCATCCGCTGTAGCACTGCTCAAGACGCGTTTCTGTAACGTAGGCCTGCGGTTCACACTGCTGTATCATCCGGCAAACGGTGCGGCAATCTTCCGAGTCGGCTTTTTCGTCTCCGCAGGAAAACAACGCAAAGCCCGCGAAAGAAACGGCGACAAACGCCAGAAGCCGGATATATTTTCGGTACATTTCCATTGCAGCAAAAAACTCCGACTGTTGACCTGCCTGGATTATACCAGATTTGCCGGATGCAAAAAATGGGGTGCGTACACAATGTACGCACCCCGGCATATTTTCACAGCAATATCAGACGCCTTCGGCTTCTTCGTCACCGTCTTCAGCATCATCGTTCATATGATCGGGACCGCCGGCCACCGTGCAGCTCATAAACTGCACACAATCGTCGAACTGAACACAGCTGTGTCTTTCGGCGTCAAGCTCAGACTCCTCATCGACATCCCCGCAGGCTTCCTTGCAGCGCGTAGTCTGATCGTCCGACCATACCCCGGTTTCGTCACAGGTCTGCATTCTTTCGCAGAAATCCTCACAGTCGCTTTTGCTGTCGCTGCAAGAGAAAGCGATGAGAACCGTCATTGCGATCATAATGACGAAAACATATTTATTCATAATTTTTCCTCCACAGAACTTCTCACACATACTTAAACTTATGTGAAAGATATCAACATGGCGATATTAGTCAATGATTTGTTGAAACAAAAAACCCGTCATTCATCAGACGGGTTTTTTTATAAGCTGAATTTGGGTTACCGGATTAATTACACGAGAATTCGTCGCATAAATACTTAGCGCAATCAGTAAACCATGAGCAGTCAACCTGGTAATCCTGGGCCAGATCGTCGAAATTGCACTCAAACCCCTGCGATTCTTCAAGATATTCCATCAGCTGTTGGGTATCAAGACAACATTCGCTACCGTCAAAGCTCAGCAGACAGCCTTTGCATACCCTGAGATTGAAGATGTAGGAGTTTGATGTAAAGTCATCGCCGTTGGAGCTTTCGGCAATGGCTTTTATGGTTACGATAAGGTTTTCACCCTTATGAGGATTGACCTGTGTCCCCTTGGGATAGCAGTAACCGTCAACACAATCGTATTCGAGGGCGACGGTTCCATCCGGCAGCGTAACGGGCGGACAATAACCGGTGTCCCAGCATGTAGGACGGCAGAAGC
Source organism: Deltaproteobacteria bacterium (assembly GCA_029570245.1). Taxonomy (GTDB): domain Bacteria; phylum Myxococcota_A; class SURF-8; order SURF-8; family SURF-8; genus JAKQSH01. The sequence goes on from JAKQSH010000280.1 coordinate 2,066, forward strand.
CTATGTCGCCGGCTCCGGTGTCACACCAGTTTTCTGGAAGTGCATGCGGACCATAGCACTGATGCTTGCCGTCGCTGTCAACAAAGCAATTGCTGGCGCAGCCGGTTTCTACGGTGCACATTGGCATGCATTTACCGGCATCATCAACACTTTCTGGATTGTTTACGACACAGGCATATCCGTTACAGTCGTCGGCTGCGGTATATTCTGTACAATCAGCTGTTCCACCGTTGGCGTCCACATGGAAATAAGTTCTGGCGTTGTCAACATCGGCATAGGCGTTTTTAGCCCAGTACTCAAGAATCTGATTTCTTATGGAAAGAGGCATTATGTCGATTTTCTGGCCATAGGACGACTCCGGGTCGATGGCGAAACTCTGAGGAACAAACAGCGTCTCAATCTCGAGGCCGAGGGCTTCATATTTTACCTCAAAGCCTTTGATTCTAATGGTGTTTCCTTCGCCGCGCGACAGTGCATCCTTCTGGCTGGAAACTCTTTTGTTTGCAAGCCAAGGCCTGACGAAGTATCCGGCGTTGACTCCGACGTACTTTGCGACTTCCAGGTCATAAACACCATCGGAGGCCAGTTTAGCTTCGTTCGCAGCATCCAGAGCAGGAAGAGTTTCCTGTGAGCAATGCAGGTTTCCCATGTAGAACAGCCCGTTATTATCCTGAGCTTCGCAGCCCATGGATGAAAGCAATATCAGAATTGCCAAGCCGATCAAACAGCGTTTCATCACATCCTCCCGAAAGGTTTCGTTTATAAGGCTGTGCACCTTAAATTTATTCAGCAGTCAGGGTCGAAGCCGTTCTTGTAACGATTCTGGGCGTCACGAAGATAAGCAGCTCGCTCTTTTCTGTGCTCTTGTTGCGATTCTTGAACAGCCAGCCCAGAATGGGTATTTTCGAAAGTCCCGGCACACCCTTGTCGATCACCTGAAGTTTCTTGGTGTAAATACCGCCGATAACCGTCGTCTCTCCGGTACGGACCAGAACATCCGTAGTGGCCGATTTTTTGACGATGGCGGGATCGCCGAGCGAGTTGACTCTTGAGAAGTCGGGCTCTTCCTTTTTGATGTCCAGTTTCATAATAATACTGCCGTCGGCGGTAATGTGCGGTACAACCGTAAGCTTCAGAATTGCCTCGATCATTTTAGTCGTCGGCAGACCGGTGACGGTAAGGGCGATTACGGGAAGGTCCATACCCTGTTCGATTGAAGCTTCCTTGTTGTCCAGAGTGGTAATTTTCGGAGAAGACAATATCTTGATCTGTCCGGTGGATTCCATCGCCGACAGACGCAGAGCAAGATTCGCCGAATTGTTGACGCTTCCGAAGTTGAATCCGATGGCGCTTGTAGCCTGCTGAGCGGGCAGGTTGATTGCCCACGACGGAGTGCTTGAAGTGTTTGGCATACCCGGACCTGCGGTGGAGTCGGTAGCTCCGCTAACTCCCCAGTTGGCCGGGAACGTAAGTCCGGTGGCGTTTCCGGTCTGATCGCTCATTGTGTAATAACCACCCCACTGAATACCGACACCGAGTTCGCCGGTGTGAGTGGCTTCGACGATTTTGGCTTCAATCATAACCTGCGGAGTCTGAAGGTCCAGCTTGGTGACAAGAGCTTCGGCCTTGGTTATGTTTTCGTCGATATCCTGAACGATCAGAACGTTGGTGCGTTCATCGTATGTGACACTGCCTCGATCAGACAGAACTGATTCTTCAACCTTGGCCTTCATTTCAGATGCGTTGGCATAACTCAGCGGAATGAGACGGGTTGAAAGCGGCTGGGCCTGACGTTTGGCGCTCAAACGTAATATCTTCTGCTCGCTTTCAAGCTGAAGCTCTGTTAAAGGTGCAATGCGGATAATGTTACCCAGACGCTCCTGTCCGAGTCCTTTGGACCGCAGAATGATTGATAGCGCCTGTTGCCAGGGGACGTTAAGAAGCCGGACGGTCACGTTGCCTTTGACGTTGTCGCCGGCAATGATGTTGAGCTTGGAAACGTCGGCGATAAGGCGCAGAACATCGAGGATGTCTGTTTCTTTGAGTTCAAGAGAAATTCTCTGGCCTTCGCGTTTTACGCCGACTCCGGCCCCACTTGCAGTATTGACGGCGCCTATTACACCAGCGGCTTCGCTTCCCTGGTACTCAACTACGGTTTCGCCGTTTTCGGCAATGGAAATCTGACCGATATTGCTGCTCTCTCCGCTGCCTCCAGTCGGATTGCTGAATTTCCATATCAGTTGTCCGTTTTCGAACGAAACGTTGTTGGGAGCTTCGTTCTTGAGTTGAACAATGACAAGCGCCTTCGAAGGGTCTTCTTCTGACTGGAAAGAACTGACCAGACTGATCGGACTTTCGAACTCGCTGGTGTCAAGGCTCTGTTCGAGACTGGCGGGAATGCTGGTGTTGGGAAGTTCAAGAACAAGCTGATTGTCGGAACCGGAAACAAGTCTGTATTCGACTTTTTCCGAGAGACCAACTACAACGGAAGAACTGGATTCGGTCTGTTTGAAGTCGATCTTCAGCACTCTGGCATTTGTGCTTTTATCCCCGACATTGGCTGCAACAGCTTCAGACTTTACGTACACAGGCGCCTCTTTGGTCTTAAGCTGATCCGCCGAATTTTCTTCTGCGACGGCTGCCGCGACAGCGACAGGCGCGGGGGAAGTTTTACCGGAATCAAGCAGAGCAAGCTGGAAATTTCCGCTGTCGGAATTGATTTCGAATGAAGGAGAAGTTCTGTTCATGTCTGCAACGATGCGCACTTTGTCGGCATGGCGTCCGACACGCAGCTTTTTGACGAACTCGCCGTCACCCATACGGTCGAGATTCTTAGCCGCGTTCGCACCGTAAATGTCGATTACTATGCGTTCTGGGGCACAAAGACGGAAAATATCATAAGAACCTTCTGCAATACGACCTCTGGTGTTGAAGTCGAGAGCAACACCGTTTTCGCTGCGATTAACGCTTATTCCATTGATTACAGCGTCTGAAGAACGGCGGCCATTGGCCTGAACCAGGAATATGGGTTCTCCGGGAACACATGCAGGCATGGTTTCGGCACTGGATTCAGAATTTTCCGAAGCGGCAACGGCAGA
>JAKQSH010000299.1 GCA_029570245.1 Deltaproteobacteria bacterium
ATAGGCGACTGGTCGGACAAAACACATTCCAGGCTTGGGCGCAGAATCCCTTACATCCGCTACGGTGCGCCTATTATGGCGATAGCCGCCATTCTGGTATGGTTTCCGCCAATCACCGGCCCTTCGTGGATCAATGCGATATGGGTCAGCTTCTTTATGATTGTAATGTCGATGTCTTTCGCGGTGGTGGTCGCCCCCTATCTGTCACTGCTGCCTGAGCTGACGCCATACAACGGCGAACGCATCACGCTTTCGGCCTGGATGGCAGTCGCCGAAACCGCCGGTGTTCTGGCGGTCGGCGCAGGTGCGGGCTACATTATTGAAGCCTACAAGTGCGGAGCATTCGGTTTCGGAGCACAGCAATTCAACGGGTTTCACATGGCCGCCTTCATTTTTGCCGGAGCCGGACTGATCGCATTCATGTTCACCGGATTCGGCATCAAGGAAAAACCGTGGACAGAGGCCAAAAACGTCAACTTCAGCTTCAAAGACGGCGCAAGGGAGGTTTTCCGCAATCCGGCGTTTCTGCCATATCTTTCAATAGCGGCACTCATGCGCATCTCGCTTGACATGGTGATAGTGGCGGTCCCTTACGTTGCGACGACCATTCTGGGAGGAGAAGAAAGTGACGCCTCGATAATTATGATTATCGTCACGGTCGGCGCCATGCTTTTATTCCCGCTGGTGAATTTCCTTTCAAATAAATACGGCAAAAAGCTAATAATCACAATAGGCGCAGCCGGTTTTGCCGTCATCCTGCCGCTGGTGATAACTTTGGGAAAATGGGGAGTATTTACTCCAATGACACAGGGCTATGTACTGTTCCTGCTGGCTACTTTCCCGGTTTCGGCCTTCATGGTGCTGCCGCGTCCGATGCTGGCCGACATCATCGACCACGACGAAAAACTGACTGGTTACAGGCGTGAAGCGATATACAACGGAATGGAAGGTCTGTTTTCCCGTTCGGCATCCGGTCTCGGCTGGGTGCTCTGCGCCCTGCTTTTCGATGTCTTCGGAAAATCCGCCGATCAGCCGATGGGTATTTATCTTATCGGACCGCTGGCCGGCTTTGTGGCTCTGCTGGCAGTGCTGGGATTCAGAAAATACCCGTTCAGACAGTAATTTACACACAATAACCGCTTTCGCTCACCGGCTTTGTTTCTCAATGGGCAGACCGAAGCAGACTACAATGCCGGATGTGACCGTCTTGTGGACTGTCTTCAGAAGAATATTATGCATTCTCGACGACAATTTACCGTAATTCATTTTTGCGCAACAAGAGATAGCGCAAAGCTGCACTCTCGCTTTCCGGGTCAGAAAACTTAAAAGGCAATCGCTTCATCAAGACGGAAGCTTCTGGCGCAGCAATGTGAAAAATAATCTCCACCCTGCCCTGCCCGGTCGCGACATAACGCCGCAGCCAGAAATCGAGCAGTTCGGCATTAATCCGCCCGGCCAGACCAACGCCCAGAGAAATTTCTGGAAAACGGAAACCGCGCGTAATGGCTTCATTTTTCAGATTTACGGCATTGTGCCTGATCCAAAGCGCCCAGACTGTTTTAAGACGAGAGGCATGTCGGAGAAAAACATTTATCGGAGTCGGGTCACAGGCGACACGGATATTGCGAATTGCATAACGGCTGCATATATCAAGCACATCTTCACGCAGGAACGGAAACGTTTCGATATAATGGTGCCCGTTAACATGCGAAAGCAGCACCCCATGATCCAGAGCTTTCTGAAACTGCAATTCCATTTCCCGCCGCCATTGCCGACGCAGAGAAAGATTCCGCCCGGAACGAGAGACCAGCAAAGCCAGCTGAAGCGGCCCTCTGAATTGAGAGCTGGATTTTATAAGGTCAGGAACTTCAGACTTTTCTGCAAGAGGAAAACCTTCAGTAAGGTTAAGATGCAGTCCAAAACGACCTTTGACTCCGGCAGCTTTTTCAAGCGCCTGCCGGCTGCCGGGCATGTTGACCATAATTGACGCACTCGAAAGCAGACCTTCTTCCATGGCCTGAAATATCCGGCTATTGCCTTCAAGTGAAAAACCCAGATCGTCGCTATGCAGAATAAGCGCTTTCATGGGGAGATAATAACCTTAAGTGGAAAAATCCGCCAGACCGGAAAAGCAACCGGATTGTTACTGTAAAACGCAAAATATCGACAACGGCTTTCAGGACGCTTCACTTATCGTCGGGGAATCGCTCGTCCGAAGAAAAATCGTTTATTGACGGATACTTGCGAATTTCATCGCGAGCAATCATCCACGCACGCTGCACAATCCAAGACATTGAGCGATCCTGCCTGCGCGACTCCTGTACTATCTCCTCCAGCATATCACGTGGAAAATATAACGATTGTTTGCACTTATCAGAAGAAGCCATTTTGTATGCCTTTGTACTCAAAAATCCTACCAGATTATTAGCAGCGGAGGGAACAGATGTCAAGAATCACCAAGTTAAAGAACACCTCAAATTATCGTTACCAGTTTCACACGCCAGCATAACACCACGATTACATTGAGTATTAATCAATTATCAGAGCATGCGGCCCAATCTAAAAAGCACTTGACAAGCACACGCTCAGGTCTTACACTTCCCTGACGTGATGGAATATGCGAAACGTGACACTTCTTATGGCGGGGTCTCCACCTTGGAGATGTGTTATCAATGAAGATCACAGTTTCTGCAACTGCAGGTAATAAATCAGTTTTCTGAGCGCATGTGCCTCTTGCCGGAAGCACGCGGTCGGCAACCGTAAAATGGTGTCGAACTGAAAAGAGGACCGGATGGAACGTATCATTCTCAAGTCGAAAATTCATCGGGCTACGGTTACGGATGCAAACCTTCTGTATGAGGGCAGCGTTACAATAGATTCCAGCCTGATGCAGGCCGCCGACATCATACCAAACGAGCAGGTGGCCATCTGGAACGTCACGAACGGCAGTCGCTTCGAAACCTACGCGCTGGAGGGCCCGCAGGATTCCGGCGTAATCTGCGTCAACGGCGCAGCAGCACGTCTGGTTGCCCCCGGCGACCTTGTAATAATCGCCAGCTATTGCAGCATGAACGACGCGGAAGCCCGCGCGCACAAACCGCGTCTGGTGTTTGTGGACGCCGGGAACCGCATCAAGCTTGAGCCGGAGGCCGAAATTCCCGGCCCGCGCCTGGTTCAGCGCTGAAAAATTCGCATAAAAAGCAAATCCGGCGCGCTGTGCGCACTACATCAAACGTTTCTGGCGTTTGACGTGGCGGACTGCTACAATATTTGAACATGCAATTGTCAATACAGGCTGCCGAAATGCAAACAAGCTGGAATTTTTTAACTTTGCTTCTGTCGATTATCGCACTGGCGATTCTTGGCTCATGCGGTGGAGACGACGGACAGAACAGCGACGGAGACCTGGACGACACACAGGGCGAAGAAGATTTCGAACCCTGGTGGGAGTTCGACAGCGAATCCGGCGACAACTTCATACCCTGCCAACCAGGCAAATGCGAAGGCGGCAAATTCTGCAACACAGCCACAGGCGTTTGTGAGAACTGCGTTTCCGACCTGAATTGCGGCATGCCCGACCCGGAAAGCGGAATAACGCCTACCTGCATTGCCGGACGGTGTGAAGACTTGGTGTGTCAATCAATGTTTGCAGTCCCGACCATCGAAAAAGGCGCCGGTCTGCCGCTTTTCCCGATCCAGCCGGAATTCGACGCAGAAAAAAATCTTATTGTGGAAGGCAAAAAAGTATTTCCAATCGGCATATCGCATTTCCCGGAGTGGAAACTGGAAGAGGCCAGAAACGCCGGATTCAATCTTGCGATCAGCGGCAACCCATGCTGCGCAAACGAACAGGAAGTCGCAGATCACGAAAATTACCTCAACAGCGCCCTGAATGCCGATTTGTATGTAGGACTTATCCCCTTCGACCCACCGGAACAGATTCAGAGCAGCGATCAGGCAAGATTGCGCCAGAGCATCACACAGCGCAGCAATCACCCGCCGCTGCTTTTCTGGTTAATGGATTCGCCGTCTTTCAGCAATGAAACGGATTTTATCGACAGCCTGTACAATTACGTTTCCGGCATCGACGAAAGTCACCCGCTGGCGTTGGCGGAGAACGGCAGTTTCGACTATACGCCTTACTATGAAGAATTCAGACCCTTGATTCACACGCTGCAAATCCCGGACGACGGCGATTTATCCGGCGCAGTTTCAAAGCTGGAAATTCTTACAAAAACCATTCAGGCACCTGCTGTCTGGGCCAGAATTCCGGTTTTCGGCAATTCTTACTTGGAATGCATAAAAGGCAATGCTTGCAATCCGACAGACGATAACCCCGATGCGGAAACAATAGAAACGCTTGCAATGCTGGCCATCGGAGCAGGAGCAAAGGGCCTGATATTCTGGGGTTACGAAGTCGAGCCTTATGCAATGGCCGAAGATACAGACAAATGGAAAAATCTGTCTAAAGCTGTTGCCCGCATTCAGTCCCGCTCACTGCTGTGGCTGGCTCAAACAGACAGTTCTCTGATAAGCGCCGATTCCACCAATCCCAAAGTGAAGATATTCACCTATACCTACGAGAAAGCTGTCATAACATATGCGATAAACGCAACCGACACAGAACAGAACATAACGCTGAACGTCTCTCCGCAAAGAACACCTTTCTGTTGGGGAACAGAAAACCAGGATACAGTACTGCATCTGCAGCGTGAAACTTCAATCGAACTTTCCCTTGACGCATACGAAATCAGAATCCTGCAATTTGCCGAAGCTTCCAATCCGGGAGGCGAAAAATGATGCGCCGACTGATCTGCATTCTTGCGGTTCTGGCGACATCTGCATTTGCAACCGCACTGCATGCCTCGGAAATCAGACAGTATGCAGTGGAAAGCGGCGATGCGATGGACGACGGCGAAGGCGCTTTTTCAATTTGGGGCGGCTACCCGGATTCCGGTCTGCGATATCTGGCGTCGCCGGTGCAGTATTTCGATATAGGCGTTCAGTTGGAAGTAAATTACAATCCTGTTTTTGCTCTGGGCATGCCGCTCAAAGTTCAACTGCTAGAATCCCCGGCGAAAACGCTGAATCTGTCTTTCGATTTCATGCCGAACCTGAGTTTCAGTTACGCCACCAGTGAAGTTTCGGTATTTTCCAAGCTTCAGGGCGGATTTTCCGGTGGCTGGAAATTCTATCGCGGGTATGCCATTTTTCTTAATGGGGCATATGCAGTTGAACTGCCGCTCAGTCCCGGTGAAGATGGAGAATCATACAAGCTCCGAAGCCATTATCCTATTGTAATGAACGGCTTCGAATTACCGCTTACCCGCAGCTTCAACCTTGGATTGCGTGGTCTGGCGCGCTTCAGAGATTACAACCCTGACGAATACGAATACGGCGGCCACCTGATTTTTACATTCGGCTTCTGGGATTGAATCTCAAGGCGTCAGATCGAAAAGGCACCAGCGATCCCGCAGACGTATCAGGCGGCGGATAATCAGACTGCGGGTTTCTCCTTCAAGCTCATAAGTGACCCACGAATCAAGCAGACAATCAAGATCGCGAATGGCGCGTTGCTCTCCTTCAGGGACAGGTTGATATACGCCGGGAGTAAAAGAGACATATTCGGCGTTCCGAAGGTCGATTTTTTCCAGCAGTTGATCGTAATCGGCATAAAGCCCGTCACGGTGTTCGTTCATAAAGGCCAGTTGCTGTTCGTTGTATAAGCCGTCGCCGGAAAGGTCGAAGCCCCAGCCGTAATCTTCAAGCAGCGGCAGCGCCATATCGAAATGGGCGGCTGTTTTTTCCTTCAGCGACTGAAAAACTACAAGTGCGGTTCGTTCGGCAGGAGAAATCAACTCGGCGTCTTCTGCAAAACGGCAGACACGATCGACGCACAGACGCTCTTCACCGCAATCAGACGCGGAAATGCAGCCAACGCCTATTTCATCCTTTTCCACCCCGCAGGAAAGAAGCAGGAAAATCGAAATCAAAACCAGAACTGTTTTATATAAATACTTCATTACTCTAATTTATCCGCGAACAAAAGCATGTCAAGGTTTGTCGATTATCAGTTTTTTCTGTTAGTATGACTGCGCAATTCAAGAGGTACGACATGAGCAGAAACATACTGACAGAAGGAAGCTCCGTCGAACAGGCGCTGGTTGCGCCGGTAAAAGGCAATCCGTTTTCACGCGGGCTTCTGAATTACTTTTCACACCTGCGCGGATTCAATCACAATATCCGCTGTGTTATGGCCGGATCGTTTCTGATGACGCTGGCATTTTCTTTTTTCAACGTTCTGCAGAATCTCTATTTTCAGGCCGAAGGATACGGTGAAGCCTTCATGGGCGGCATTCTCTCAACAATGAGCCTTGGAACTGTGCTTTTTGCTCTGCCCTCGTCTCAGCTTGTTGACCGCGTATCATTCAAGAAACTGCTTATCGGCGCGACTCTCACACTGTCAACAGCCGGATTGTTTTTTCTGTCCAGTTTCAACGTATACATCATTTATCCTTCGATATTCATTATCGGCGCGGTCCTGAGCCTGCAATCCGTAATAAATGCGCCGTTTTTAATGCGCAACACCAGCGAAAAAGAGCGAATGTACGCATTTTCCGCAGTCGCCGCAGCCCAGATGCTTGCGAACCTCATCGGCTCTTTCCTTGCCGGAAATCTCGGCGAATATTTCACCGCCATGATGAAAAACAGCGTCAACGGCTACCGTTCGGCAATGGTAGCCGGGCTTGCGATAAGCCTGGCGGCGCTGATCCCATATGGATTGATTCGTGAAAATATGATCCGCCCGGAGAAACCGCGCGGATTCAATGCGACGCTCAGGTCAGACAACTGGCCGCTCATTCTCAAGCTCATGCTCCCGATGATGCTGGTCGGACTGGGCGCAGGGCTGGTGATTCCTTTCCTTAATGTTTATTTCAAATCTACGTTCCATGTCGGAGCCGATAAAGTTGGCATTTACATGTCGCTTAACTTTGCATTGATGTTCATAGGAATCGCCGCAGGACCGGCGTTGGCTTCGCGCTTCGGCATTGTAAAAGTAATGGTGGCAAGTCAGCTGCTTTCGATTCCGTTTTTCCTTACGCTGGCGTTCACCACGAATTTAACGCTGGCGGTAATAGCATTTCTGATGCGCGCCGGACTGATGAACATGAGCTGGCCGCTGGGTCAGAATTTCAACATGGAAGTCGTCGGCCAGAATGAACAGGCCACGGCCAATTCGCTGATAATGTTCTCCTGGAACATCGCCTGGATGCTGTCCGTAAAATTCGGCGGAAAACTCATAGAATGGGCCGGAGGCTACACTGAATCAATGTGCCTGGCGGCATTCATATATATTGTCTCAGCGTCATTCTACTATTTCTTCTTCCACAGAGCAGGCTTCAAAGAAATCGGAATCAGACAGAAACAATGAATGAAAACGGGCCGGATAAAAATTCCGGCCCGATAAATTTCCGCGAAACAAAACATTACGGATGACCGCCACCCTGGCCGACTTTCGTCGTTACAGAAGACACGCTGAACGTAGTGTATTGTGTTCCTGGAGTATAAACGCCGCCTTCATAAAGGCCGTCCGTTTCGTTGCCGCTGGAACTTCCACCAAGATAAATCGAGTACTGACCGTTGCTGAAATCGGGAGAAGAAAATACCACCGACCTGTAAGATTTTGCCGGAGCAAATACTACAAGCTCTTCACCGGCGCTGTTTTTGATTACAAACAGTTTTTCGGCCTGCTGTGAAGCACTGAGATAAACCAGAACGGAATTCTGGGTTGAAGTTGTTCCGGGGGCTTCAGCCATGCCTGAACTTCCAGCTGCGACCAGCAGACCGCCGCTGATTTTGATGTAATTCGCCGGACCGTCACCGTGGTCTATTGCACCGTTGCCGTCGGAGGTTGGACCGTTGACGATAATAACACCGCCGCTGATGTCGATGTTTCCGTTCGAATCCAGACCGTCTCCGTTGGCATTCATCCATATATAACCGCCGTTGATGTCAAGCAGATAATCACCGCTTGAACCGCCGCCCGGACCGCCCGGACCGCCCGGATTCCACCCGCCGGAGCCGTCGCCATCGGCACAGTTGAAACCGTCGTCTGAAGAATTCACATGTATGGTTCCATCGTTGATGATGATATACAGAGCTTCCAGGCCTCATATGATTTGGTTATTGTAATGTCGCCGCCGTCGATCTGGAGGTTTGTGTCGGAGTGAATACCGTCCTGCCCTCCTTGACTCTGATCGCCGCCTCCGCTGCCGGAAGGGGTGCTGAGACTGAAAGTTCCGCCCATAATGGTTATGTCTCCGTTGGAGTGGATGCAGTCGTCAGCGGAATCAATGGTGAATACTCCGCCGTTGATTGCGATACCGGCATTGCCTTTTATTCCTTTGGCCGATTCGGTATCCGAAACCGTCATATTGCTGCCGCCGCCAGCATTGATCGAGAAATCACCACCGCTGATTATGACGTCAGTCTGCGCCGCAATTCCGTCCCCCCCGGCGATAATGTCGAATGTGCCATCGGAAATCGAAATATAACCCCTTTCGGCGTCTTCTTCGTTGTCGGAAGAAATGCCGTCGCCGACTGCGGTGATGGTAAAGAAGCCACCTTCTATTGTGACATCATCCTTGCCGCGAATACCGTCATCTCTGGCGCTTATTATATAGGTTCCGTCTTTAATGGTCAGGCTGTCTTTGCTGGCGATTCCGTCATTGTAATTGCCGTTGACTTTAAGACTTCCGCTGCCTTTTATTTTAAGATCGGCCTTACTGAAAAGCGCCGCATTGGGTTCCGTATCTTCGGAGTTCTCGAAAACATACGAACTGCCGTCAGTCAGGAAATTCTCTGTATCGCTTTCAAGAATGATTTCGACATCTTCAGATTGAACGACATAAAGAGGAGCGCTGTTAGAACAGGTGATATCCACTCCGGCAAAAATCAGTCGCACAATGGTTGTGTCTGCAGTATCGACACGCAACTGACCATCACAAAGGATGCCACTGATACGATACTCACCGCCATCGGTAACGGTAACGACACTACCGTCCGCATACGCGCCGGTGCCGTCCACAGTAATTCCGTCACAACTGAGCGTTATGTCGGCTTCGCCGTCACCGATTTCGTTGCCGTTGTCATCTTCGTCTCCATCGGATTCTTCATGGCCATCGTCCGAGTCTCCGGGTTGCACATCATCGCCGGACTCGACTGCGTCATTATCACCGTCAACGACATCAAGGCCGTCATAATCTCCGTCAACCCCGGACGAATCGCCGTCCGCAGGATCATCGAAAGACTCCAGAGAATCACCATCGCTGTAACTCAGTTCATCGCCATCAGAATCCGGCTCGCCGCTGTTGCCGTCGCCACAGGCAGAAATGAACAGAACAGCAGACACAATAGCGATTTCACACAATATGCCGAACTTTTTCATGCTACTTATCTCCTGAAAGATCATCCTGTTTTAACAATAAGCCGAATTTCTTAAGAGATTCTTAATCAAATGCGAACATTCTGGAAACATTGTTAAACCCTGTAAAACTTCAATCCTTCAATGAGAAACTCAAAACCTTAAAAGCAGGAAGCAGCAAATTTTCTAAAAGCTTGACCGGTGCGGACTCTGTAACTAATATAAAAAGACAGGTTAACGCCTTGATAAATCAAAGGGGAACCCACATGAAACGCAATCCTAAAGACCCATTCGACGCCATTCAGGAAATCCGGGCCAGAATGAATGAGCTTTTTGAGGAAAGCCTGCGCGGAGCCGGAACAGCACGCAAGGATATGCTGGAAAGCAAAGGCGCAATGGAACTTCCAGTGGACATGGTGGAAAAAGACGATCATTACCTTGTGGTTCTGGAATTGCCCGGAGTTCAGAAAAAAGATATCGACATTCAGCTGGTCGGCAACGAATTGCTGATTCACGGAGAAAAATTACACGATCCGGTTCATGCCGTAAGTGTTTATCACATGGCCGAGCGCCTTTACGGCCCATTCCACCGCCGCATAAGATTGCCGGAACCCGTCAAAGACAATGCAATCACTACAAATCTTGAAAACGGTCTGCTGGAAATAAGCATCAAAAAGACTCAACCGAAGCAGATTCCGATCAAATAATGTCGCAGAACAAACAAACTTGAAAAAGACAGGGAGTTGTTGAATTGAGAAGTACAAAAATAAAAATCATCAGTCTGCTGGCTGTAATTGCACTAATTTCGTATTCGTTCGCAGTTTCTGCCGCCCAGGCGCCGCTGCTGGTCGATCAGCCGGCATACAGAATGGAAGTGAGCCAGATTACGGATATCAACGGCAAAAAAGCCGTAAACATTAAAATCACTCCCAAAGAAAACAGCAAACTCAACCCGGAATTTCCAACAAAGCTGAACATAAAAGCACCTGTCGGCTTCAAATTTTCCAAAGACAGCTTCTCCGGCAGCGATTTCTCAGATTACAAGGAAAAGAGCTTCGAAATTTCTATGCCATACAACGACAGCGAAGCCAAGGCCGGAGGAGAACTTGTTGTTGAAATCCGTTTCGGAACATGCAGCGTTGTCAATGGGCAGACAAAAAGCTGCATGATGCAGAGCTGGAAGCTGAACTTCAAACTCGAAGCTCCGGCGACAGTAACACGCTGACATGTGATTTCAGGCAAAAAAAGAATCCGCGCCCTTCGGGCGCGGATTCTTTTTTTGTGTGTATTTCCGGCTTTGTTATGCCCTGGAAACAGCGTCTTTCCATCGCTGCACATAACCTTCGCGCTCTTCCGCCGTAATTTTCGGCTCGAATTCACGATCAACGCGCCATGTTTGACGCAGTTCATCAAGGTCTTTCCAGACTCCTACCGCCAGACCGGCCAGGAATGCAGCACCGAGCGCGGTTGTCTCGATCATTTTCGGACGCACTATGGTGCGATCCAGGAAATCTGCCTGCATCTGCATAAGCAGATTGTTTGCCGATGCGCCGCCGTCAACACGCAACTGCTTCAGGCTGATGCCGGAATCGGTTTCCATGGCTTTGATGATTTCGTACTGCTGCATGGCTATGCCTTCAAGTACAGCACGGGCGATATGAGCGCGTGTAGTACCGCGACTTATTCCGCATATAAGTCCACGCGCATCGGGACGCCAGTGCGGAGCACCGAGTCCGACCAGCGCCGGAACCATCACCACGCCGCCGGAGTCGGGAACACTGGCGGCCAGTGCTTCAACCTGAGGGGCGCTATGGAAGAATTCCAGTCCGTCACGCAGCCACTGCACCGCAGCACCGGCGATGAATGAAGAACCTTCCAGTGCGTATGTCACTTCACCGCCCAGTTTCCAGGCGATAGTCGTCAGCAAACCGGTATTTGAAGGCACTGCATGCTTGCCTGTATTCATAAGAAGGAATGAACCGGTACCGTATGTGCATTTAGCCTGACCGTCTTCGAAACCGGCCTGGCCGAAAAGCGCCGCCTGCTGGTCGCCGGCTATGCCGGAAATGGGAATTCCGTCAGGCAGAGATTCCATGCCGCGCGTATGGCCGTATACTTCGGAAGAAGACACTATTCTCGGCAATGCTCCCATTGGAACCCGCAGAATATCGCAAAGCTCACCGTCCCAGGCAACGGTGTTTATGTTCATAAGAAGTGTGCGCGAAGCGTTGGAAACGTCGGTTGCATGCACGCTGCCGTCGGTAAGACGGTAAAGAAGGAAGCAGTCTATGGTGCCGAAGCGCAGAGTGCCGTGCTCGGCGGCGGCTTTTACTTTAGGGACATTCTCCAACATCCACAGCATTTTTGTACCGGAGAAATAAGGATCGACGACCAGGCCGGTTTTCTGTCTGAAAAGCGGTTCACGGTGTTTCAGTCCGGCGCAGATATCCGTGGTACGCCCGCACTGCCAGACAATAGCGTTATAAAGCGCCTTGTGAGTATCGGACTCCCATGCAACGGTAGTTTCGCGCTGGTTGGTGATGCCGATTGCGTCGATCTGAGAACCGTCCAGTCCGGCGTTTTCCAGGGCAGTGCGGATAGAATATTCCACAGTATACCAGATTTCCGCCGGATCGTGTTCCACCCAGCCCGGCTTCGGAAATATCTGTGTGAATTCCTTCTGCCCCACGCCACGAACGTTGAGCTTCTCGTCAAGAATTATCGCACGGGAGCTGGTGGTGCCCTGGTCTATCGCCAGTACAAAGGACATTTGGACCTCCTCTTATTCTTTTTGTTCAGAACCTTTCGAGGCGCTGCCTTCAACGGCATTCTTTTCGGTCAACGCCATATTCTCAAGATCAAATTCAAGAATGCTTTTCCATATCATACCGGAATCGTTTTTTGAAAAACTTCTGCACTGCGCAGGCGGAACAGCAAGCTCCAGTCTTGCTTTTTTTGTTTTTTCCAGCCAGACGCCGTTTTCGCTCTTACGGGCGAAAATCAGACGTGCCGCCACAGGAATTCCAAGAGCGGTGCTTTTTCCGCGCATCCACACCGCTTTGCGCCAGACATCGTCAATGTCGTGCCATAAAACGACCACGCTCTGTACTTCCAATTCTTCGCCGTCATCCCGGAGCAACCTGACGCCATCGGACAGAATATTTCCTATCACACAGTTGAAACATCGAACCGGGTTGACGATTCTGGAGCCTGGACGATGGCTTTTTATGAGAGGCATGAAATACAGGTCGATGTAATAGGCGTTTTCAAAATCCAGCCGATCTTCCAGCATATCAAGAGGCTTGAAACGCGTTCGTTCCAGTTGCAGATGGTCGTGAAAAGAATCCAGCCAATCAGGCCCGCTCGGAAAAAGCCCTATTTTATCGGGCAGTTGTACGGAAGGAAAAAGCAGCTTGTGTTCGAGAGGATAACGCGACTGACCTTTTACAAGAATCTGACCGTCCCTGAAAAAAGTATTGACGCTTATGGCGTCATCGAAAGTGATCATCGGCTGGACATCCATCCAGTCGCGGGTGCGCGCGATCTGCTTTAATGCAGTACGCCTTTCGACAAAGAACGGCGTCAGAAACTGAGCCGTCACTTCCAGTTCGGCGCGCGTGTCGGAACCCCAGTTGAGAACGGAAACAGAATCGGATACTGCCCACGGACTGTCACGGAGAAAAGCTGTACGGTCGATTTCGGGCCATTCCAACGGTTTTTCTTTCCCCAGCTCCGAATCCCAAGTATGGGCACAACATACCAGCAACAAAGAAAAAATCAGAGATGAAGCGGAAAATAGTATACGCATCGGTTTCCTGCCAGGAAAAACATTGAATTCTTCAGTGCGGAATTCTAACGCCATGCCGGACACAAACGCAAGCCGTCAAATATTGATTTTGCACAGAATGCACAGTTTGAGTATGCTCATTGAATAAATCTGGAAGAATGGACACGCTGACATATGTATACCGGAAAATATATAAGCAGGGTCAGAATGCCGGACAGCGACAGGTTGAAGCGACGCAATTTTTTCATCATGCTGGCTCTGATACTGATTATGGCTATGATTTTAATTTATTCGCGCGGAATGTCCGCCATACAGATAAAAGCGGAAATCGAGCTTGCAGACTCACGAATTATCTGTGATGGAAAAGAACTGGCCCATACGACATCGTCCTACGACGAAAAAACATGGCGAATCTTCATCAAAAAGGGACGTGGAGCATGCATGCTGAGGCGTAGCGGCTGCCATCCGGTTACTTTTCGCTACGATACAAATTCAGGCCCGGCCATAATTCCAGTAAAACTGGAATGTGAATAACATTCCCAGATGCCGCACAGATATCTGAAGATTTTCATCATTTCGCTGGCGGTTTTTCTGATTGAGATTCAGCACTTGCCAATCAACCCGGCATATGCGGCAGAACCGCAGTTCGAAATTGAGTCTTTTTCGCTATCCGCAGATTCTGTTGAAGTGAACGAAAACACACAGATAATTGCAGAAGGCAATGTACGTCTTGAATCCGGCGGACTTTCAATCCGCGCCGGGCGTCTGAAATATTCCAGAAACAACGGAAGCTTCATACTGTCGGAAAAAGTTCAGTTGCATCTGATGCAGATTGAAATTGTTGCGGAAGAATTGTCCTACAACTCTATTGATGGCCAGCTGAAAGCGAAAGAGGCTTCCCTTCGCATAAAAGAACCGGAAGCAACATGCAGCGAAGATAACTGCTGCCGCGACCGTGCAATTTTCAGAGCAGGAACCCTCAAACGCGACGCAACGGGAGTCTGGAAAATCGAAAACGGCTCTTTCACTTCGTGTGATTGCGGAGAAGGCAAGACGCCATCATGGAAAATTGAAGCGCACAGCATTAAAGCCCAGGATGGCGAAAACGCCATCGCGGAGAAGCCAAAATTCTACATCCGCGACACTCCGGTATTCATGCTTCCAGCCGCAATGTTTCCTCTGAGTTCGCGCCGCAGCGGTTTTCTGGCGCCGCGATTTTCATTCACCGATTACAATGGATTCCGCACCGGAGAAGACTATTTTCTGGCATTCGACCGCAGCGCCGATGCGACTTTCGGACTTGACTTCATGCACAAACGCGGCTTCATGGGGTCAGTCGAAACGCGATACAATTTCGGACATACGGAAGGAAAATTAAACGCATTTTATCTGCCGGACTGGTCAGCCGATGTATCAGACAATGATTTCAACCGATTCTCGCTTGAAGGGGAACACATCTGGAAACACAACAGCGCACTGATCCAGAAAATAAAACTGGAACTGCTTTCCGATACAAAAGTTCCACAGCATTTCGGGCGTAACTGGCGTGAGCGCAGCCTTGATTATACCGAATCTTCGCAGATGTGGGAATTCTCACTGGAAGAAGTATCCATTGGATTTTCGAGCTCTTATCAGCAGGCCCTGAGTTCCGGTTCAAGAACCGACGGCTGGCTTTGGGATTTGAACGGCAACAGCCCTGCATTTGTATTGAATCGCCTGTCTCTTAACATTCCGACAGCGACTTTCGCCGGCGGCCATGTTCTGTTGACCATGCGCAACTCAAGCGAAATCGTTCAGACCCTCGGACAGGCCGACGCAACAGCCGACGATGATTCTCCACCTGCACTGCCGGACACTTCGGCTATGTTCGATATCGAACCGGAAATGGCTTTTCCATTCCAGGTATTGAATGCAATAGAAATCCGCCCATACATGTCATATCGACAGAAATTTTTCGTGAGCAGCGATTTCAGCGGCGAGAAAAGTTATGCCGCAATCGGAGCAGATATACAATCCCGCATATGGAGAATATTCGAACTGAAAAACGGGGCACTGAAACACGAAATCATTCCGGGCGCCGCCTGGCGCTTTCTGCCGTTTCAATACGACGGAACAGAAAAAACAGAGCTGACAAGGGCGCTGCGGCTGCTGGATTACCCTGATGCGACAAACAGCCCGCAACATGCGGAAGCGCGTCTGAGCAACCGACTGGCCCTGCGGCGTGGAAACAGCAGCGACGGAATAATTTACCGTTTTTTTGAACTCAACCTGATTCAGAGAGTTTTCATCGAAGCCGCAATAAATGACCCGGAAAAACGACGCATCGACGACGGAAGAGTGGAATTGATACTGCGCGCCCCCAAAGCAGAGTGGAAAAACAGAATGTCGCTACGCTGGAATGACAGCCGGGTTCAATCGGCGCGATCATCACTCGGACTGGGGCCATTTCACGGAATTTCATTCGGCGCAGAATACCTGCTCATCGAAAACGGCCCGCTGCTGGGGGACTGGATATACCAGCATACTTTTGAAAACGACGAACGTTTTCATCAGATCGGAGGAAATATTTCCTGGACCTTCGCGAAATCGTTTACACTCGGATACGCAGTCGATGTTTCAATAAAAGAATCGCAACTGATCGAACAGCACTGGCTTGCAGCTTACCGTTCGAAATGCAATTGCTGGGGAATGGAACTGACAGCTTTCCATCGCCCAGGATTGAATTTCCCGGATGTATTTCTCAATATCGACTTGAATTTTATGTAAAAAAAAAAACGCACCCGAAGGTGCGTTAAGAAAGATCGAAACATCAAAGCCTCAGGGACGACAGGCACAGGAAAGACTGTCGAAGCAGGTTGTGAAATCCAGACCGCAGAGCTGGTCTACACAGAAGTTAAGCTCGTTGAACAGATCATCGACCAGACCAACCGCATA
>JAKQSH010000307.1 GCA_029570245.1 Deltaproteobacteria bacterium
AAACGGATCGTTCGTTCGCTCGCACCCGCGTGAAATTCCTACACGCTACGATCCGCGCGAACGCCCCTGGTATGTACTGGCCAAAAACAATCCCTCCAGAGTAATGAAAACAGAAGCTTACCCGTCGCTGACAACCAGCGATATTAACATAGGAGTAGTAAAGGCTCTGCTGGATGAAAGCGGTAAAATATTCGGAGTGGTTGGAATAGATATTACACTTGCCAATCTCACTGATTACATACTCAACTTCCAGATAAAGCCAGCCGGTAAAATATTCATGGTGGACGGAAACGGCGTGATTATGGCCACGCAGGAAAAAGGTTGGCAGGGAAAGGAAATAAAGCTCTATTCCAAAGAATTAGCTTCTTCTTTGGATGCTAATAATAATGAAACCACTTCCGTGAATATAGGCGGGCAGAAAATCTTTGTCTTTCATCAGAATTTCTCGGAACAGAACTGGAAGATTGCAGTGCTGATTCCTGCCGCTAGTATTGAATCCCTGATCCGGGAAGCCGTCATGTGGCCGGTCGTCAGCCTTTCATTGAGCCTGCTTATGCTGAGTCTGCTTACACTGGCGCTGCTGCATAAATTTGTAATCGACCCCATAGGAAAACTTACCGAAGACATAGCGTCTATCACCAGTACCGGAAATCTCGACGGAAAAATCGACATTCAATCTCACGATGAAATAGGCATGCTGGCTGATTCATACAACAGAATGATCCGCGCACTGGGCGAAACTCAGAACTCTCTGAAGGAGGCCGAGAAAGACCTTACTGCTCACCGCGATCATCTCGAAGAACTGGTAAGACAAAGAACCCGCGAGCTTCTTGCCACGCTCGACGATCTGGCCGCAGCAAAAAACCGCGCAGAATCTGCAGATCGCATCAAGTCCGCATTTCTGGCGTCCATGTCGCACGAACTGCGCACGCCGCTGAATTCCATTATCGGCTTCACCGGAATAATGCTTCAGGGGCTTGCCGGCCCACTGAACCCCGAACAGAAAAAGCAGATGACGATGGTTCAGAACAGTTCCCGTCATCTTCTTTCTCTTATCAACGATGTGTTGGATATCAGTAAAATAGAAGCCGGACAGATGAATCTGAGTCCGGCCCCGTTTGAAATCAGACCCAGCATCGAAAAAGTGGTCAAGTTGGTTGCCCCTCTGGCTGAACAGAAGAAAATAGAATTACTGATGGATGTTCCCGAAGATATCGGCACTTTGAATACCGATCAGCGCCGCCTGGAACAGATTGTTCTGAATCTGCTAAGCAATGCGGTCAAATTCACGGAGAATGGTCGGGTTTGCGTGACGGGACGCATGGCAGACGGAACTTTCATTCTTTCTGTCACTGATACTGGAATAGGAATAAAAGATGAGGATATCGCCCGGCTTTTTCAGCCGTTCCACCAGATAGACACCGGAACCACGCGCAAGTATGAGGGAACCGGGCTGGGCTTGTCGATATGCAGAAAACTGCTTGATATAATGGGTGGTTCGATAAGTGTAGACAGCAACTGGGGACACGGCAGCACTTTTACAGTGCGTATTCCTGTATATAATGGAGGCGACGAATGAACAGCAATACTCTGCTTATCATCGAAGACAATGAGCAGAATTTCTACATGATGAATTTTCTCCTGGAGAAAAACGGCTTCAACATAATTCATGCCGATAACGGCAAAGATGGAATCGAAATGGCTTTAAAGTTTTGTCCGCTGGCAATTCTGCTTGACATTCAGCTGCCGGAAATGGACGGCTACGCAGTCGCGGCCGAATTGAAGAAACATCCTGAAATGAATAACATTCCGATCATCGCCGTAACTTCCTATGCAATGGTCGGCGACCGGGAAAAAATACTGGCAGCCGGCGCGACCGGATACCTGGAAAAACCCATAAACCCTGAAACATTCGTAAACGATATAATTCAGTACATAAACCCCGGAGACGGAAGCAGAAGGCAGTAAAATGAAAGTTCTCATAGTAGACGACAAGGTTGAGAATATTTATCTCCTGGAAGCACTGCTTCGCGGAAACGGTTACGAAACCGAGTCGGCAGAAAACGGAGCCGAAGCGCTGAATAAACTGAGAAGCTCATCCCGGTTCGGTCTGATTATAAGCGATATTCTTATGCCGGTCATGGACGGCTTTCAACTGTGCCGTGAAGTCAGAGCGGATGATAAGCTGCGTCATATTCCCTTCATCGTTTACACTGCGACATACACCGGGCCTCAGGATGAAGTATTCGCTAAAAAAATCGGAGCTGATTGTTTTGTGGTAAAACCATGCGAACCTGAAATACTGATGCACAACATACAAGAAGTGCTTGATTCCGCTGAAATTCTTAAGCCCGGAACCGATGAACAGCCAAAAGAAGAAGAAATTCTGAAGCTTTACAACGAGCGACTGGTAAGAAAGCTCGAACAGAAAATGATGGAACTGGAACAGGAGCTTCAGGGCAGACGCGAAGCTGAGAAAGCTTTAAGAGAATCTGAAGAAAAGCACCGGATGCTCTTCGAAACCATGCTGCAGGGCGTAGTATATCAGGACAGGGACGGCAGAATAACGGATGCGAATCCGGCTGCTGAGAGAATATTGGGTTTGAGTCTCGACAGAATGAAAGGAGTGACATCCACCGATCCTTGCTGGCGTTCCATTAATGAAGATGGTTCTGATTTTCCAGGAGAAGATCATCCGGCCATGGTTGCGCTGAAAACCGGAAAATCAGTCGGGAATGTGATAATGGGAGTTAACAATCGCATCGACAAGGGAACACGCTGGATCAGAATCAACTCAATTCCGGTTTTTCATGCCGGCGAAAGAACCCCATATCAGGTTTACAGCACCTTTGATGACATTACTGAACGCAGGCAGGCCGAAGAAGAAAAGGCCAGGCTGGAAGCCCAGCTTCTTCAGGCTATGAAAATGGAGGCAGTCGGAAGACTGGCCGGTGGAATCGCCCATGATTTCAACAACCTGCTGACATGCATAATCGGCCATGTTTCAATGGCGTTCACCAGCATACACCCTGAAGACCCGCTGGCCGAAACTCTGTCAGAAATAGGCCATGCGGCAGACAGCGCCGCAAATCTCACCAGACAACTGCTTGCATTTTCACGTAAACAGATTATAGAACCCAGAGTCATAGACCTGAATGAGCTTATAGGCAATCTCGAAAAAATGCTCACCCGCCTGATCGGCGAGGACGTGATATTGAAAACCGATTATGGAAAGAATCTTGCCGCCGTAAAAGTCGATCCCGGACAGTTCGAGCAGATTCTGGTCAATCTGGCGGTAAACGCCCGTGACGCCATGCCTTCGGGCGGAAAATTCGTGATTGAAACATCCAACGTTGAAGTGGATGAGAAGCATTGTCTGGCGCACCCTGAGGCCAGAGCCGGACGCTATGTCATGCTTGCGGTAAGCGATACCGGACATGGCATGAGCGAAGAAGTCATAAAGCATATTTTCGAACCGTTTTTTACGACAAAACAGGAAGGACATGGAACCGGATTGGGGCTTGCTATTACCTACGGGGCAGTAAAACAGGCCGGAGGATACATAGATGTTGTCTCTGAGCCGGGAAAAGGAAGCTGCTTTAAAATTTACCTGCCTCAGGCTAAGGAGAAGGCGGAATCGTCAGGCCGGACTAAAAGCCATAACGAATTACCGGGCGGCGGTGAAACGATATTGCTGGTGGAGGATGAAGCCATTGTGCGCAATCTGGTCATAAAAATTCTCAAACGTCTGGGATATAACGTCATCCATGCCTCCGACGGCAAGAAGGCAATAAGCCTGGCCAAAGAGCACAAAGATAGAATAGACCTGTTGATGACCGATGTAATAATGCCTGAAATAAACGGAAGAGAACTGGCCGAACACCTGAAAACCATCCATCCTGAAATGAAGATTCTTTTCACCTCCGGCTATACTGAGGATGTAATCATTCAGCGCGGCATAGTGGAAGAAAACACAAACTTCATAGGGAAACCCTATAACTTTCAGCAGCTTGCGATAAAATTGCGGGAAGTGCTGGCCTGAAGACCAAAACCCGGCGATGTCCTCCTGCGAAGCGTCCCTTGCCTGCACCTGTTTTTGTGTCTTGGGAGCACTAACAGATTCGACAGAAACATCAGGCTGCTGTCCCGGAAGTTTGACTGAATGGCGGAACAGCTTACACTGTAATCTGCAGACAGCAGACAATTTACTCCAGTCTGCAAATTCCTGGAAGGAACTGTTGTCATGTTCAGACGATACTGTTTTGTCATATCATTCATTCTGCTGGCGGCCATTTTTCTTTTTGCCTGTTCCGGCGAG
>JAKQSH010000313.1 GCA_029570245.1 Deltaproteobacteria bacterium
TGCCGTCGCTCAGTGGCTTGAAAAGCGAAATCCACTCGCCGGCAAAGGGTTTGCCCATAATGCCGTTGGTGCCGCGAACCATGCTGCCGTTTATTGTCTGAGCCGCATCAGGCAGACCTATAACGTCCATGTTTTCGCCCAGAAGGAAAGTGGCTTCTTCGGCCAGTTTCGCAGAATCTTCATTGATGAACCCTTCGCTTTCCAGGTCGAAAGGCAGTTCAGCCGGGAACGGACAGGCTAAAGTCGGAACTTCCACCACCATTTCCGCTTCGCTGTCGCCGTCCGTCAATTCCGAGTCGTCCGAAGCTTCTACTCCGTCGCTGTCGCCGTCGTTTTCCTGCTCAACCGCTTCTCCGTCTCCGCCTCTGCAGGAAGAAAGCAGCCAGACCGAAAGCGCCAGAGCAGAAAGCATAAGCATTACGCGTAAGTATCTGTTGTTGTATTGCATTGTTCAACCTTTCTTTTATCTATATATTCGTATATTTTTTCATAACCAGCCGATTTGCATCATTACGAATATGGAATCGCCCAGAAGTACATCGCCGTTGCTGTCGGTTTTCGGTCCCTCAAGGAAATCGGTAAGACGGTAGAGGAAACTGAACTTGAGACGGTTGTCGA
The DNA here is from genome assembly GCA_029570245.1 of Deltaproteobacteria bacterium. Classification (GTDB taxonomy): domain Bacteria; phylum Myxococcota_A; class SURF-8; order SURF-8; family SURF-8; genus JAKQSH01. The sequence goes on from JAKQSH010000313.1 coordinate 619, forward strand.
ATACGTACATGTTCGCTCCAACGTCGATATGGCGCAGTTCGGAGTAATCCCACAGAATGTACTGTTTATTTCCCTGGGCATCCACCGTCCAGCCGTCCTGCTCGTCGTTGATGTCACTCTGATCGTAGCGGAAAACCAGTTCGAATTTCGGGGTGTTGAACCACGGGAAGGGCAGAACGTAGCCGGCCTGGGCGTAGAAGGCGTAACGTTTGTAATCCTTGCTGCCTGCCGCAGCTGCCGATCCGGCTTCGGGGTCTTTAAGATCGACTTTGGCCCCCAGATACTCGCCGCGCAGCGAAAGACCCTTGAATTTGAGCCGCAACGCACCGTTATAGCGCCATTCTTTCGCTTCAAGGTCTCCTTTGCCGAGGTCCTGACGGGCTACCGACGGAATATATACGAAGCCGCCGCTCAGACCGAAGCGGATGTCGGATTTCTCCAGATCGGCCTCTCCCATTGACAGCGGTCCAAGCGGAGCTATTTCGAAGCGTGCGGCATACATGAACTTGCTGTCGGTGTTTTCGAGGGCGTTTGCGCCTTCTCCGTTGAACACGCCCAGCTGATAGGCCAGCCAGACGTTTGAACCAGCGTCGATTTCTCCCGAAAGCTGCAGGCCACGGTCGCGACCGAGAGCGACGCGTGAAATCTGCGCCGGCATGGCGAACTGCAAGTCGGATTCCGGTGTAAGCTCAAGCAGGCTGTATGGAACCTTGAACTGTCCCACATCCAGCATTAAGGCGCGTTTAAGGAAAATCAGCGATCCGACGATGTCACGCACCAGAAAGGCGCCCTGCGAAACGTCGAAATTGAACTTGGCCTGCATGGCGAACCATGAGTTGAATTCGTAAGCCGCTCTGGCCGTCAGCCGGGCGTTTTTGAAAATGAAACCGTCGCTGTCTTCGTTGTTGAAATTTGTGTCCATGATGTGTTTGTAAGCCGGCTGAATATAGCCGCCCAGAGCGAAAACGTCTTCTCCGACTTTGAGAGGCCGGAAGAAATTATCGGCTTTCTTCAGCGTGCTTTCGTCGTTTTTCTGCTCTTTTTCTGATTCTGCAGCGTCGGCGCTTTCTCCCTGCGGCATAAGCTGCGCCTTACCAGCTTCGGCGTCAGACTGTTCCTGGGCCGAAAGTCCGCCCGCTCCGGCCAGCGTAAAAAATGCAACCGTCAGGAAAATTATGAATGATCTTCTCAGCATGTATTCCTCCTTACAGGGCGGTGAGCCTTTGTCTGAGCGTATATAAGGAAACGCTTCTTTTCTGAACGACATGCTAACTGCGGATTGTTAGGAATAAATAAGCCTCTCTTTCTAATATTGTTAGGAATCAAATATTGTTAGGAACGGATGCCGTGCCAGCGGCGAAAAGTGTCAATTGTTCCAGAATTAACACTGTTGAATATTGCACATGCGCGCGCCTCGCGCGCGCATTCCGGCACATAACAGAGTGAGCAGGCATCAGCTTATTGTAAACGGGGAGGCAGAATTCCGGTGCAGTCCGGGCGGACTGAACGGCCATTTACTGTAATTATTAAAAATATTTACAAATATTGAGCATAAGTATATATTTTTTAGATTATGATACCGATATCTGATGCGGTTGCTTGAATAAACTACATATTTTCGATTGGAGCCACTTTCATGCAGGAAAAGATCGCTACAATAATGTTTTGCGACATAATGAACTCCTCCGAATATGCCAACGTGCTTTCGACAACCAATTATTACAAGTACATAATAAAGGAACTCAAACGCATCTGTTATGAAGAACGCGATTATTTCGTTTCGCGCCACCCCGAATATCTGCCGTTGCCCAAAAAAGTTCAGGCCGACGACAACACCGAGTACAATTGCCAGTTTTCAGCCATCGGCGACGAAATCAAGGTTGTTTTTTATTCAGGCGACGAATGGAAGGACGCCTTCAACATGATGGAATGCGCCGTGCGCCTCAAACTGCGCTGGCTTTTCGGAGAATTCAACCGCAATCGCATTCTGCAGAACAAGCCGCCTGAGGACCTGGCTATCGGCATGAACACCGGTCCGCTGATTATAGAAGAGAACGAACCGGAAGGCTTCTCGATGAACGTTGCCAAGCGCGTCGAAAGCGAATGTCGCAACGGTATTTACTGCCGCATTCTCATTCATGCCAATACGGTTACATACATCGACGCCTATCTCCAGCGCCCGGATACGCAGGGCATGGTTGACGCCAGCTTTGACGATGTCGTAACGTTCTCAGGCAAGGGCATCGCTCAGGAAATTCCGCGCCGGGAACTGCGCTACTTTCTTTTCTCCGGTCAGGCCGAAGTTCTCAAAATGCTGGGGGTGGACGCCAAATACTTTATCCGGCATCTTTTCGCAGCCGGAGCCATGGCGCCTTATCCGCACTTCATATATTCGGTTCTGCTTTCCACTCTGCACAAGCTCGGCATCGACAACTACACATTCAAATACATCGAAGACCTCGGCACCAAAATGTACAAATATTTCGAGTCACCGGATATCCTTGAACTGCTGATCGAAATCTACGAGTACCGCTACCGCGAAATGTACCGCGACCTTACTCCCAGTCAGAAGGCCGATTTTCTGGCGGCATGGTATTCGTGGTGCCGCAGGGACGATTTCAAATACCGCTTCCTGCTTGACGAAATTCTCAAGGAGCAGGGCCGCATGACCACTTACTTCAAGCATCTGCCGGTAAGAAAATAAAGTCCGGCATGCTGACGCCGGACGGAACGACGGAGGCATATCCATGAAGCGCATCGGGTTCATTCTTAAAGTTCGCGCCGAGCTCGTCGAAGAATATAAAGAGCATCATAAAAAAGTCTGGCCGGAAATGCTTGAGGCGCTTTCGCGCACCGGCTGGCGTAATTATTCGCTTTTCATGCGCCCGGACGGAATGCTCTTCGGTTATTTCGAAACGCCCGAAAGCTTTGAGGCCGCCCGCGCCGGCATGGCCGATGAAGAAATCAACGCCCGCTGGCAGGAAATGATGAAACCTTACTTCGAAGCCCTGGACGGCGCCGCACCCGATCAGGCCATGCTGGAGCTGGAAGAAGTCTTTCATCTTGATTGAGCAGTCGCAAGCTGGGGACAATGTTCCCGGTAATACTCACCTATTGTCGGGTAAAGTTGTGGGACTTGTTTTCTGAAAGGAAAATCTGTCATGTACAGAAAAACTCTGTTTGTACTCCTGTTTGTATTCATGTTGTTTGCTTGCGCATGTTCGTCTGACGACGGCGACGACACTCCCAACGGCGACGACACTCCCGACGGTGACGATACTCCCGACGGCGACGACACGTCCGACGGCGACGATACGCCCGACGGCGACGACACGCCCGCCGGCGACGATACATCCGACGGCGCCGACACTTCCGACGGCGACGACACGCCCGACGGCGACGATACGCCCGACGGCGACGACACGCCCGACGGCGACGATACGCCCGACGGCGACGATACG
>JAKQSH010000314.1 GCA_029570245.1 Deltaproteobacteria bacterium
ACAGAAGCTGGCGGGATTCTTCGCGAACTGGTGGACAGGTTTTTATTCCGGTGTGGTTTCCGCATTCGTTGTTTCGCTGTTGGAAATATTGCGCGTGATATTCTTCGCCGAGGCCAAACCGCCTCAGGGTGCGTTAGGTGAATATTTCATTCTCAGTCTTTTCGGCGCATTTTTCGCATTTATTCCGCTCAGTATTTTGCTCGGTTTGGGTGTGGCTTTTCTTTTCGGTTCCATTCCTCTTGAAGACAGATTGTCCGAAGTAAAACGCAAGTTCTGTTCTCAGTCGCAGAATTCCCGTTTCATCGCTCTGGTTTTTTCAGTTCTTGTTGTCGTTTTTGTCATGTTGCGAGTGCATGGCATCGTTACGCATAAAATGTTTACCGGTTTCCGCAATCAGGAACTTGCGGCGCGTGTCCTTAATCTTATAGAGTACGGGCTGCTGCTGTTTTCCGTGCTCCTGATATTCATCGTGAACCGAGTCTTTTCTCCGTTTATTAATCTCTTCGGCAAATTCACCTCACGCATGCCCGGATGGGGATTCAATCTGCTGTGGCTGTTGCCCTCTGCTGCGCTTCTGTTTTATCTGGCTTACGATATTCTTTCGGACTCTTTTGTCGGGCTTGAAGCCGAAATGCGCAATGCGGTATACGCCGGAATGGCTGCGCTTGCCGCTCTCTGCATACTGATTCCTCTGCTGGCCCTTCTGACCCGCAGTTTGCGTCTGAGACTCAAGACGACGAATGTCGAAAGAACTGTCCGCATCGTACGTCTGCTTGTTATTGTTCATGTTTTCGGGCTGATGCTCATAACTTCACTGCTGATTTCTTCAAGTCGCGGCGCCATCGGATATGCAGTCAACGATTCTCCGCTTATCGGGCGTCTGTTGTTGCTGATGCCGGCTTACAGCGATTTCGATAAGGACCGTTACGGCAGTTTCGCCAACGGATTGGACCCGGACGGCTTCGATCACTGGCGTTCTCCGGTCGGACCGGAAATTCCCGGAAACGGAGTGGACGATAACGGAATTCTGGGTGATGCCGAAAATCTCCCACTGAAATCCGAATGGGCGGATGTCGAATTGCCGGAAGAATTGAAGAACGGTGACTTCAACGTCGTCCTCCTTACTTTCGATGCCCTGCGGGCCGATCATCTTTCATGCTACGGCTACAAGCGCAAAACCAGCGCCAATCTTGATCGCTATGCCGCAAAAGGAGCGCTCTTCGAGCGCGCCTACTCCGTCGGCACCGGCACCATGATTTCGATTCCGACCATTTTTACCGGAAAATATGTGTCCGAATTGCAGTGCGACAATCTCGAAAAAGGCGGTATCGACCACAGGATTGTCGCCGCAGAAAACACAGTTCAGGAATATTTACGCAGCAAAGGTTATTTTACGATAGGTCTGTATAATGTCGGCTATATGAATATCGTCAATCAGGGTTGGGATTTATGGAAAATCCCCGGAGGAAAAAACGCCACTGTTAAAAACGACACATCGAAAGAAACAGCGGACGAGGGAATCGAACTTATTGAAAAGTACAGTGACCGCAAGTTTTTCATGTGGCTGCATTTTTACGATCCGCACGATCAGTATATTTCACACAAAGGCGTAAAAAGTTTCGGCGGCGGCAAAACCGATCTGTACGACGGAGAAATATTCTATTCCGACATTTACGCCGGTAAATTCCTTGATCGGCTTGAGCAGCTGGAGCGTCCGACCGTAGTTTTCATCAGCGCCGATCATGGAGAATCTCTGGGAGAACACGGAATTCCCTTTCATAACCTTAACTTTTACCAGGGTATAGTTCATGTTCCGATGATAGTCTATTATCGCGGAATGAAACCGGCGCGCGTCAAATCTTCCGTATCGCTGCTGGATTTCTATCCGACGGTGCGGGCGCTTATGGGCGATGCTCCGGATTCTGAGCTGGGCGGGAGAAGCATGCTGCCTTACATGTTCGAGGGCCGTGAGGACCAGGACCGAGCCGTTTTTCACGAGGCGCAGTTCATTCAGTACAATCTATATTACTCGAAGCGCGGCATGACAAAAGGCAAATATCGCTTCTTCTGGGATGTTCTGACCGACGGAGAAGAACTTTATGACATTTCAACCGACCCGAAAGAAAAAGTGAATATTGTCAGCGCTCTTCCTGGGGCGGCGGAATCTCTGCGTCAGGAATTGTACCGGCACATGGAATCTGTTGCGGTCAACATGCCTCTTGCCG
>JAKQSH010000383.1 GCA_029570245.1 Deltaproteobacteria bacterium
CTCGGCGGCGCGGTACTGCTCAAGCGCCAGATCGAAATGCGCAGCTTTTCTGTACCAGTGGCCGAGATTTTTCCTGGCTTTGTACGAATCGGGCGTTTCCTGTACTGCGCTGTAAAACAGAGCCATATTACCGGACCAGTCGATGTTGCGCAGAACAATGCGCCAGCTTCCGGCCATAAGCAACAGAACAATCGCAAACCACAAAAGACTGCGGGCGTTTTTCTTCAACAGTGAGGCCAGATAACCAAGTCCGCCACCCATCAGAAGACAGAAACCGAAACTGGGGAGCAGAAGCTGCCTTTCGGCGACAAGCGCCGGAATGCATATGAAAAGGTTGGAGGCTATGGAAAAAGTAATCCAGAAAAACAAAATGCTGAAAGAAACTGCGAAACATTTTCTCATCAGCAGCAGCGCCGCAAACAGGCTCAGAAGCATCAGCAGAGCCGGCCAGAGCACAAGCAGATTGTCGGACAGCGAGAGCAGCGGTATCTGATTGAAGGAATAATCCACAGACAGGCTGAAAGGAAAAACCAGCAGGCGCAGATATTCGGCCACTGCCGAGAAAGCGGTTCCGTAATATACATCCCATGGTTGACCGGCTATGGGGTTGTCTTCCGCCTTGACAATTGCGCTGAAAGAACCGAACAGCTCGAAACGCAGAAAAAGATATGCAAGCAGGGCAAAAGAGCAAAACGCATAAAAAGCCAGTATTCCTGCGGCCTTGTGTCGGCACGAGCTGTAAAGGCTTCCTGAAGCCGAACGCACAAGGCAGTCGCGCAGATCGAAAACGGCAAAAACGCCCAGAGCGGTTACCGCGCTTTCCTTAAAAAGCATCCCTACCGCAACAAGAAACAGTGCCGCGAAACGCAATCGGTGCGGATGTCTGCTTTCTGAAACAAAAGAGTACAGATAAACAGCCGCAAGCACAAAAAGACAGGCTCCGACTTCCGAAAAAGCCGAAATATAGTTCACCGCCTCGCTGTGAACCGGATGCAGAGCGAAAATCAATCCGGCCAGCATGGCGGAACGGCGCTCCGGCAGAACGCGTCCGGCAAGCAGACCTGCCAGCAGAACGCACAAAAAATATCCGAGAACGTTCAGCATTCTGAATGCACCCGGCACAAGTCCAAAATGTCCATATACAACTCTGTGCATCAGCAGCGTAAGAGGACGATAAGAACCCGTCGAGCCTGCACCTTCAAGGCACCAGATGTCGCGCTTGAAGACATCGCTCAAAGGTGCGTCCTGAATGCAGCGATTCTGGCGGACGGAAATTTCGTCGTCGAAAGTGAAATCGTTGCCGACCGCATTCAGGTATACCAGCAGAGAAAATATTGCAGGAATAAGCGCCCAGCCCGGAATTTTCGCTTTCAGCCCGCTTGAAGCCATAACTTAATGCCCCGAATAAACTGACGTTTCCGTATTCGTCTATCAGAGCATGCCGTGTAAGGTCAACAAAAATGATTAATTTTATATTTCTGAAACAAAAACCTGTGCGGAACTTGTTTTTTGATTGAATTTATTTGTGATTTGGCAACAGGGCAGATATTGTATCTGCAGAAGTGAAAAAATGCTTATGCAGGAGGAAAAAACATGAATAAATGCTCGTGCCTGGCTTTGGTTCTGATTCTGGTTCTGACAGCATTCACCGCCTGCAGAGAAGAAGAAAAAGAAGCCGGCAAAGTTCAGAAGGAGAAGAAAATGAATGAAGAAGTATACGCTGTTTTTGAAACCAGCATGGGAGATATAAAAATCAGACTTTTCCCGGACAAAGCGCCCAAAACCGTAGAAAACTTCATCGGGCTGGCTACAGGTGAAAAAGCCTGGGTAGATCCGCGCAGCCTTCAGAAAATAAACAAGCCTCTTTACGACGGCACGATTTTTCACAGAGTCATTCCCAAATTTATGATTCAGGGCGGCGACCCTAAAGGCAACGGAACCGGCGGCCCCGGCTACCGTTTTGAAGACGAATTCCATCCGTCTCTGCGCTTCGACCGTGCCGGACTGCTGGCAATGGCCAACGCCGGTCCCAATACAAACGGCAGCCAGTTTTTCATTACCGACGCTCCGACGCCGCACCTGAACAACCATCACACCATTTTCGGCGAAGTCGTCGAAGGATTGGAGCTTGTAAGCCAGATTGCAAACGTCGAAAGAGACAGACGTGACAAGCCGATCAACGATGTTGTTCTCAAACACGTTCGCATTATCCGTAAATAATCGCGGATTTCCGCAGAAAAGAAGTCGGTGAAAATGCCGTCCTCTCCTCCAACAGTCAGCCGATTTCAGCGGTTGAGCTATATATGGGGGGATTTTGTACGCCGGAATGCCGGTGCAATAGTGCTTGTTTGCCTGCTTTCGGCGCTGCCGGCTCTGCCTTTCCTGAAATCGCTTGAAATCGCTCCCGGAACCGACGCGTTGTTGCCGCGCGACAATCCCCAGGGACGCGAACTGGCCGAAGTGGCCAATCGTGTCGGCATCGGCGGAAACCTGGTGGCGGTAATTGAGGGCGGCAGCGAAACTCAGCGGAAAAACTTTGTCGAAAGATACGCTAATCGCCTTAAACGTGAACGACAGGAACTTCTGAACAACGGCGATGAATACTTTCTTCAGTACATCGGCTATCGCCTGCCTATTGCGTTCTTTTCCTCGCGACGCCTGCTTTACCTATCAGAATCGGACCTGATAGATATCAAGAACCGCCTCGAAAAACGTCTCGAGCAGGAACGACTGAAAGCCAATCCGTTTTATATCGACATTGACGACGAACCTGTCGATGAAGTCGATATTTCGTTTGAAGACCTGAAGAAAAAATACGGAGTCGAGCACTTCAAGGAATATTCCAGCTCTCCCGACGACGAAATATTGACCATGGTTTTCAAGCCGTCACGTCCGGCGGGCGACCCGCAGTTTTCGGCCAGGCTTATAGACTGGCTTGACGGTCACGCCGCCACGCTGCTGAAACAGCCTGAATTTTCGGGCGTAAAATTCATGCTGGGAGGCGCATACAAATACGCCTGGACCCAACGTCTAGCCATGGTGAGAAACGCCTGGATATCTTTTGCGCTGCTTATCGCGGTATTCGCGGTAATAATTCTGCTTACCTTCAAAAGTCTGCGACTTCTGCTGCTGACTTTTTCCAGCCTCGCGCTCGGTCTGATATGGACTCTGGCTCTGGCCTCATTCACATACGGCCAGTTGAACATGATTACGCTTTTTCTACTGCCGCCGCTTATGGGAATGGGAGCCGTTTACGCAGTTCAGATGCTCCTGCGTTACGTGGAAAAACGCCGCCAGAACTTTTCGCCCGAAGAGGCGCTTGCCAACACAATCAGCAGCACCGGCCATGCAACCGACATCGGAGCCGCCGCAACTGCTGCGGCTCTGTTTTCGCTTGCGCTCATCGACTTCCGGGCTTTTCACGAATACGGCATTCTTGCCGGACTGGGGGTTCTGGCGCAGCTTACTGCAATGACGGTCTTCCTGCCTGCGATGCTGCTGGTCATGGAACGCTTCAGAGTGATGGTCATCCCCGGTAAACCCGCAGGAATTCCCGTCAATCCGGCCCGCCGCTTCCCCTACCCTTACCATCTGGTCGGAGGCGGAGCATTTCTGGCGCTGGCAGGCATGATTATCGTCACGCAGTCGCTGCTGTGCAACTCGCAAAAGTGCAATATTTCCGAGACATCTGAAATCACAGAAAACGGCGAAAATTGCTGCACTCCCCTGCTTGCAATGGAATCCAACCTGACCAAGATGGGCCTCCGGGACGACAAAGAGCGTGAGATAGAGGAAAAATTCCACCGCGCGGTTCCACTCAGCCTGAATCCGGCTTCGGCTATAATGAAAAACAGACGGGAAGTGCTGAATCTCGAAAGGATATTTGCAAAGAAAAAAGCCGCAGGAGAATTGCAGTCCATAGCATCGCTGAACACTATTTACAAATTCCTGCCGACAGAGCAGGAATCCAAATTGCGCATCATGGCCGACATAGACCTGATACGCGAAAAAAACGACCTGTCTTTTCTTTCTAAAAGTGCACGCGACAGCATAGACGAAATGCGTCATCTGCTGCATCCCAAACCGATCTCTCTGTATCAGCTGCCGGTGGATATCCTCAGGCTTTTCAGCGAGTATTCAAAGGAGACCGACGGACTCCTGCCCCTGCTGACCAGAGTAATCGACGATCTGCCGGACGACACGCCGGAAAAAGAATGGCTTATGCAGTGCAAGCTGGGCTTAAGCGGACTACCTCTGGATACTATTGAAAGAGAATTGAAAAGGACCGCCGGTTCGGCTGTAGCCGACTTCGAAGAAAGTGAAATAGAAAACTGGACTCTGGAAGAGAAAATAGAAAAATTGTCGCAGGTAATGCGTCGATATCACGAAGAATTCGTTGGAACGGTCGCAATGGCCTACCCGGAGTCGGAAGACTGGGCGGCAAGTACGCTGAAAAAATTCGCAGACGATCTGAATACACTAAAGCTGCGGGACAAACCCGTCACTTTCTGGGGAGAAACAATTCTTTTCGCTCAGATATTCGACAGGGTAAAACGCTCGTGGCCTTTAGCTTTTGCCACTGCCATTTTCTCGGCGCTGCTTATTCTGGCAATTGCATTACGGCGCCCCGGAGCGGTCATCGCATCAACACTGCCGCTCATAATAGTTCAGTTGTGGATGGCGGCGCTGATCTTTATTCTGCAGTTCGAAATCAATGTTTTCAATATTCTGGCAATGCCTCCGCTGGTCGGAATAGCGCTTGACACCAGCTTGAGAATCACCATGCGAGCCTACGAAGAGGGACGCGGCGGCGTCATTAAAGCCATGGTGAAAGTAACTCCCGGCATGATTCTCTCAATTCTGCTGCTGACACTGGGATTTCTGGGAATGAGTTTCATGCAGCATGCCGGAATAGCCTCGCTGGGCAGGCTTTCCGCCGCAGGAATACTGCTGGTCGGAATTGCGGCTTTCATTTTCCTGCTGCCGCTGCTGGAAATTCTGGACCGTCGCAGAATTCAATAAAAAAGGCGACACAGACGGTCGCCTTTGGGGTTGCTTGCTTCAATCCATCAGTCCACAGGCAGTTCTTCCGGTTTTTCGGCTGGCTTGCTTTCTTCTGCCTCCTGATCTGAAGCCGGGGCGGCTTCGCCCTCTTTCTGCTGAGGATTGGCCTGCCTCCAGCTGTCAACTTTGCCGTCGCCGTCGTGGTCGATACCAATACGGTCGATTTTTTCGTTCTCGTAATATTCCCAGTAATCAATACGGCCATCGTTGTTGCGATCACGTTCTTTGCGCACCAGCTGTCCTTTTAAATAATATTTGAAGATATCCGGCCTCTGGTCGAACTGAAAGTCGATTTCCTTTTTTATGACAACACCCTTGGCGTACTGATCCACCAAGTCAACGCGCCCGTCGAAATCGAGATCGAAGGACTCTTTTTTAATCTCGCTGGCCTGATATTCGGTCCAGACATCAACTTTGCCGTCGCCGTTCAGATCGAGTTCGCGCTTCTGAAGTACATATTCTTTCTTCCCGGAGTCGGGATTGACGTCAAAAGAATAATATTTGAAAACGTCAATGATACCGTCGGCGTTAAGGTCGAACTCCTTCAGAACCAACCCGCCGTTGTCCTGCTTCTGCGCACCAGCATCTTTCTCCATGGCTTCCTGATTCTTCTGTGCACATCCGGCAAAGACAACAACAAACAGCGCCATAACGGCGAAGATAGCGGACATTCTGTGTCTTGACATGCATCCCTCCTTGATGAACACGATTGAACACTAGGATAGACAACCATGAAAAAACAGGCAAATTTATTTCCGAATTTTATTGGGCATCAAAGCCCTGATAGAATATTTCCCTTGCCAAACGGACTGTAATGATTACTTTAAGCCGTCAATCCGATTGCGAGGTGATAAAATGACGGATTCGAGAATTAAGCTGCAACTTATAAAAGGAGATGAAACAATTGAAGCGGAAAGACGGGAAGCATTGAATGAAATGCTGGCACTGGCCGATCTGCCATACAGCGAAAAGGAGATCAACGCTCTGTCTCGCGAAGAACAGCTTGAAATTCTTGACAAATCCAGCTACAGACAAAAATACCAGCTTCTGCGTAAATCCGACAAATTCATCCCCCTGTTACGCTCGCTCACACCTTCAGACCTGTATTTCACCATGGATTCCGGCGGCTGGCCGGAGGCGGCGGACCTGATTCTGCATGCCACACCTGAGCAGATGCTGGGCGTGTTCGACCTGGATTGCTGGGAGAAAGACCATTTCGAGCCCGAAAGGCAACTGGCCTGGATGATGGTCATGCTGGAAACCGACCCGGAACGCCTGGCATCCAGAATGCGAGTAATCGAATATGAATACCTGCTTATGTTTTTCTCAGAATTCATCAGAGTCAGACGTTTCGAGTGGAGCGACCTGAGCGAGGACGCCACCAACGACAGCGAACTTATGACAGTGGACGATGAATACCATTTCGAACTTAAAAACCCAGACGAGAAGCACCACAACGAAATTACGGCTCTGATCCAGCATCTTTACACCACCAATCCTGAGCTTTATAAACAGATCATGGAAGGACTCATCTGGGAACTGCCGTCGAATCTTGAAGAATACAATCTGCGTATCCGCTCAGGGCGCATGGCAGATCACGGTTTTCCAGAATATCTTGACGCATTGAGTCTCTTTTCGCCGCTGAACCCTCAGGCCATGAAAAAAGAGCTGCGCGAAAATGCGCCGTCACTGTCAGAAAAGATGTCTGTTCCCTCAAGTGAAAAACTTCCGGCGCTCTATCGCGGCTGGTTCAGAAACAGAAGCTTTTTCAATGCAGTATTCGAGAAACTCAGCGATGAGAACGCAGCACGCCTGCGTTTTGAGCTGTCCATAATGGGAAACCGTTCGATGGTGGCTGCAAATTCTTATCGTCACATAGAAAGCGCCGAAGAAACGCTGCGGCGCATGCACCACTATCTTGATATCGGATTGACCTTCCTGAGCGACCATGACGAAACATATGCGGCCTCACTTCTGACACGTGTTCCTCTGGCGGACATATTCAGAGCTGCATATTCACTTACGATGCAGCTGCACAACAATGCAATGCGCTTCCTGCGCAAGTATGCAATTGACGGCAACATCAACGCAATGCAGCTGGTGCCGTCCACGACATCAGGTCTGCTGCTGGCGCTGGTGAAAATTCCTCCGCTGTATTACGAAGCCGCCTCCGGTTCAGGCGAAGAATGCCGGGAATTCCGCACGCTTGAAGAAATCGAGCGCGCATCGCTGCTTACCGACCGCATCGCATTCCTGTTTGATCTGCATTTCGCCCGCCTGGCGCTTGATTACCGTGAAATATGCGGCGGTCACTACAGCTTCGACATCGAAGGCGGCCATGAGGACATTCATTTTGTAAAACTGTTTATGACGGCATTTGCGAATTTCAAACTGGTTTCCACCAGCGAATACAAACCACTCTCGGCGGAAAACTTCGAGAAAATCGTCAAAGAATGGTTGCGCCCCGGAGGCACAGGTTACGACGTTGAAGACAGTCTGGCGGAAGAAGCAACTCAGTGGATTCTCGGTTACTGCGGAGAATGCAGCGAAGACTATCGCCGTCTGGCTTCCAACTGGGCAGCCAGATGCTTCCAGGCTTTCGACGCCATTGCGGCGCAGCTGCAGAGCCTCGAAAAATCGCAGATCGTGGCGCTGTCTCAGATTTTTCTGCTGGAATAGCTAAATCACGGTATCTGCGCGATAATTCCGGTCGTCGGTATACGGATAATCGACGTTGTAGTGAATGCCGCGACTTTCCTTGCGCAGCATGGCGCTTCTTATAATAAGCTCCGCCACCAGCGCGATATTGCGCAGTTCGACGAAGTCTCTCGTAAGGTTGTATTTCCAGTAGTATTTTTCTATTTCAGAGCGCACCAGACTTATACGCGAGTATGCGCGCTCAAGGCGGTGGTCGCTGCGAGCAATGCCTACAAAGTTCCACATGAAACGCCGGATTTCTTCCCATGTCTGCGTGACGATTACGACTTCGTCGGAAGGAATGGCGCGTCCCTTGTCCCAGGTGGGAACTGATTCAATCATATTCTGACGCCCGGCGTTGCGATATAATTTCTTGGCGTCAAGCGCAGCGCGATAGCCGAAAACTATAGCTTCCAGCAAACTGTTTGACGCCAGCCGATTCGCGCCATGCAGTCCTGTGCAGGCGACTTCTCCAGCAGCATACAATCGCTCGATGCTTGTGCAACCGTTCATGTCTGTGGCCACACCGCCGCAACTGTAATGCGCAGCCGGAACAACCGGAATTGGTTCGCGGCGTATATCCAGCCCCAGATTCATGCAATGCCTGAAGATGTTGGGGAAGCGGGTTTCAATGAATTCAGGCGTGCAACTGGACATGTCAAGCAGAACATAGCGTTCGCCGTGCGCTTTAAGCTCCTGGTCTATGGCGCGCGCCACCACGTCACGCGGCGCCAGCGACGCCATCGGGTGATACTGCTGCATGAAATCCGTGCCGTCTATGCGACGCAGAATGCCGCCTTCTCCGCGCAATGCCTCGGAAATAAGAAACGAGGTTTCCTGCGGGTGATACAGTACAGTGGGATGAAACTGATAAAACTCCATGTTGGCGATGCGCGCGCCGGCGCGCGCCGCCATGGCGACACCGTCGCCGGTTGCGATATCTGGATTGCTGGTGTACAGATAAACCTTGCCTGCTCCGCCTGAAGCCAGAAGCGTAAGGGAAGACGCAAAGGTTATGACTTCACCGCTGGATACATCCAGAACATAAGCGCCCAGACAAACCCGGTCGCGTCTGTCACCGGTGATTTTATGTTTCATTATGAGATCGACGGCCACATGGTTTTCGTAAACAGTGATGTTCGGATGGCCGAGCACCTTTTTCACCAACGCTTCCTGAAAAGCGTTGCCGGTGAAGTCCCCGACATGCATAACGCGCCGTTTGGAGTGTCCGCCTTCTCGCCCCAGATCGAATTCACCGGAGTTTCCTTCACTGCGCGAGAATTCAACACCCAGGTCCACCAGACGACGCACCGCATCCGGTGCCGATTCGACGGTCATACGCACCACGTCTTCTTTGCACAGACCGGCCCCTGCCACCATGGTGTCGCGGATGTGCTCTTCGAAAGAATCTCCGCTGTCGCTGACGGCGGCTATTCCTCCCTGAGCATAATTTGTATTGGCGTCCATAATGCGGCGCTTGGTGACGATTATAACCTGACCGGATTCAGCCGCTTCCAGCGCAAACACCATTCCGGCCAGCCCGGAACCGATAACCAGATAATCGCAATTGATCTGCATTGGCGATGTCCTTAATTGATCCCGACTATACTGTTCCATTTATCAGAAACGGCTTCCGGCGTCCAGCCGCCTTCGAGAGTGATTCCTTCACTGCGAAGAGTGACGTATTCGAAATAATGATTGCCTTCGGCGCCGATGATTTTTCCTGTGACACCTGAAGCCTTGTCGGAAACAAGAAAAAGCAGCAGCGGATTTATAAGCTCCGGCGCCAGCATGGCGCGCTCGCGATCCTGAAAACGAGCAAGATTTTCTGTCATGCGCGTAAAAGCCACAGGCGCAATGGCGTTGACCGTGACATTCATTTTTGCGAATTCCAGCGCAAGAATACGGGTCAGTGCGGCTACGGCGGCCTTGGCTGAGCCATAGTTGCTCTGACCGAAATTGCCAATCAACCCGGCCAGAGAAGTGATGTTGACGATTCTTCCGCCTGAAGCCTGCTCTTTGAACACGCGCCCGACTTCGCGCGAAAGTCTGAAAGCCGCTTTCAGGTGAACTTCGACAACTGCGTCAAAATCTTCATCGCTCATTTTCAGAGCGGTTTTATCCCTCAGAAAACCGGCGTTGTTAATAAGGATGTCGATGCGCCCGAACTCGGCCAGCGTTTTTCCTACTACTGCACGCGCGCCATCCGAACCGGAAATATCGCAGCAAAACGCAACTGCACTCAAGCCGGAACGCCTCAGATTCGCGGCGGCATCTTCCGCAACCTGCGGATTGCAGCCGCTTCCGTCAGGAGCCGAACCGTTGTCGCAAATAAGAACGCTCGCGCCGGCTTCCGCCAGAGCAGTTGAAAACGCAAGGCCCAGACCGCGCCCTCCGCCGGTGACGACAGCAACTTTATTTGCAAGAGAAGTCATGCTCATACCTTCCGATACAAAATCGAACACGAAGCCAGAAACTGCAGAATAACTATACCAGCCATCCCGAAAATGCAAAGTATATTGGCAAATCGAAAAGGATTCGATATGCTTTCCATCAATCTGTTCTGATACTGAAAACCTGATGTTCCGGGGGTAAATGAATATGCACTTCAATAAAACTTTTATTGGCTCATTTCTGATGTTTGTGTCTGCATTTTTCTTTGTGGTTGCCAACGCCCATGCCGAAGACGCGCGGCTCTCGGCAGCAATAGACAGAATATTCGAAGATATCGAAAACAATGCAGAACTTTACCCGCATAATGCACAGCTGCTGGATGTGCAGTTGAAAGAACGCAGCATCGTGCTGATTTTCGACAGCACATTGGCTCAACATATAAACCATGCTTCGGCGGAAAACATGCTGCACCGGCTGGCGGCGCTTTACCCGGAATTCGAAGGTGTAGAAGTGATAATAGATGACGGCGGTCGCCGGAATCCGATCGACTCTTATTTAGAACAGCCGGAATCTGTAACTGCGGTCAAAGGAACACGCAACGAGAGTATCCGTGGAATCGACGGCGAATCGGTTTTTCCATATGACGGCGCACTTAAAGGCAAACGCATAGCCATCAGCCCCGGACACGGCTGGTACTGGTGGGAAGATAATTCCACGTGGAACACTCAGCGCAGTCTGGTAAACGGCATCGTTGAAGACTTCACCAATGCCCGGCTGGCCGACTGGCATGTCGTTCCGGCCCTGGAACACGCCGGAGCAACGGTTTTCAACTGCCGTGAACGGGATTTCAACACGGACGAAATCATCGTTGACGACGGCAGCGTCGCGCCTTTGTATACCGATGACGGGGGCTGGTGGGATGGAGCCTACGTTGTCGGATACGGAAACGGCAAATATCGCGTCAACAACGCCACATCACCGGATCAGAACGACAAATCAGCAGCCTGGACACCGGATTTTCCAGCAGACGGGACATACGCCGTATACATCAATTTCACGTCCGGCAGCAACCGTGTAACCGACGCCCGCTATACAGTCATTCACGCCGGAGGCGAAAGCACTCTGCTGGTGGATCAGACCGTCAACGGCAGCCGCTGGCTGTATATAGGTTCTTATGCCTTTGCCAAAGGTTCAAACGGACAGGGAGTATACCTGTCAACGCTTTCGAGCGAAGCCGACGGAATAAAAGTAGTAATCGCCGACGCCGTCAAATTCGGAGGCGGCATGGGTTCCACAGTGCGAAACGGTCAGCCCAGCGGCAAACCGCGCTGGCAGGAAGCGGCACGTTACTGGGTGGAATTCGTCGGCGCGCCGGAAAGCACCTATAACCCATCCTGGGCCGAAAACGACGCAGACGTGACCACACGCCCGCTGTATGCAAACTGGCAGGGAGTCGATGCTTATATTTCTCTGCACTCCAATGCCTTCGACGGCACGGCGCGCGGGGTCGGAACCTGGCGCTATGACGGCTCAAATTCTTCATACCCCATAACCGACGGCAGCACCGAACTGCGCAATTATATTCAGGAGGAAGTTCTGGGCGCCATCCGGGCCGAGTGGGATTCCGGCTGGGTCAATTACGGCCTGCATACAGCCAACTTCGGAGAATTGCGCGTGCTGGAGGAAGCCCCCGGAGCACTGCTTGAGCTGGGCTTCCACGACAACGCCCAGGACGCCGCATGGCTGCTGAAACCGCACTTCCGTGAAACAGTGGCGCGCGCCATAACAAAAGCAGTGTTCCGTTACTTCGGCGTAACGGCTCCGTTACCGCCGCGCCGCATACTCAATCTGAGAACCGAAGTCGTCACGCCTGGCAGCATCCGCCTTTCGTGGCAGCCGCAGACCGAAACGACATGGGAAGGCGAAGGGGTGCCGGACAGTTACAGAATCTACGTTTCTACCGACGGCTACGGTTTTGACAACGGAACGATAAGCACCGGTGAAACGCATTACGATTTCGATGATCTGGAACTCGGACGCACCTATTATTTCCGCGTGGCCGGAGTCAACACCGGAGGAGAGTCTCTCATTTCAGAGCCGGTGGCGGCGCGCATAAACTGCACACAGAAACCGGCGCTTCTTATCGTCAACGGCTTCGACCGCACCGACCGCTCCATTCAGGAAGAAAACAACACCCGCGACTATGTCGTAAGACACGCCCGCGCAATTGAAAACGCCGGCAATTATTTTTTCGTATCGGCCAGCAACGAGGCTTTCGATTCATACGACCTGTCGGCAGCCGACATTGAAATGATCGACTGGATCAGCGGCGAAGAGGCCGGAACAGGCGGCGACACGCTGTTCCAGGCTCTCAACGTTTCCAGAAGACAGAAACTGGCGGACTTTCTTTCGACGCAGAACGGCGCGCTGTTCATCAGCGGATCGGAAATCGCCTGGGATGCCTTTGTAGGCGCAAACGATGAAGACTACAAAAGCTGGATAAACACTTATCTGAAAGCCGACTATGTGTCTGACGACGCCGGGGAATACAACTTCGTCGGAGTCGAAGACACAATTTTTGCCGGTCTGTCCGGGACATTCGACGACGGCACCCACGGAACATACGACGTAGACTGGCCGGACGTTCTGGAGCCTTACGACGATTCAAGCATCTGCGCGACATACAACGACAAGAGCAAAGGTCTGGCTGTCTGCAAAAAATGCAGCGCGGAAAAACTGGTTTATCTTGGGATACCTTTCGAAACTCTGGTCGGCGATGAGCTGCGCAACGAGGTGATGTCGCGCATACTGAACTTCATAGGCGAAGCTCAACAGTCTCCATTCTGCGAAGAGGACGGCGATGCAGACGGCGATGATTCGGGTGACGAAGATTATCAGATTGACGGAGATGAGGACTTCGCCACAGACGGAGACGAAGTCATAGACGGAGACAGCGAGGCAGAAGCCGCAAAAGAAGAAAGCGATTCGTCTTACAGCATAATCATCGGCCCCAAAGGCGGCAGGCTCGTTACGGATCAAGGACTTGAAATCTATTTCCCGTCCGGCGCACTGGATGAAGAAGTCGAAATCACTGTAAGCATTGCAAACGACGTCGATATTTCGCCATACGTCGCAATCGGCGATATCTGGCGCTTCGAGCCCGCCGGACTGCAATTCAACCTGCCGGTGACTGTGAACATGCCATACGACCAGAGCCGCATAAATGAAGGCTCCAACGCTTTCTACTGGAGTGCGGCAGGAAGCGAAAGCGATTTCGGACGCATAGGCGGCGCAGAGCTCAACAATGGAATCGCAACCGCACTGATCAATCATTTCAGCATCGGTTTTGTTGGATACAAACAACAGGCTGAAACGGACGGCGATGAGATTGCGGCAGACGGAGACGGCGATAAGGAAACGTCATCGCCGGACGGCGACGGAACAAGCGAAGACAAAGATTCAGGAGGATGCAATCAGACAGGAAGCGGCGCCGCAGGTCTGCTGCTGTCGGCACTGTGCTATATGATGCTGCTGAGGCGAAGAAACTCCTGATCCTGCGTGCACAAAAAAAGCGCGGCACTGCAGGCCGCGCTTTTTTAATAACCAAGTCAAAACATCATCGACCGCGAACAGGCAATCCTTCCGCCGCCAGGGCGGCGATTACGCCTTCGCGTGCATGCTCTATTTCTTCGGAAGACAGAGTGTGATCGTCGGCACCGAAAACGATGTTATAAGTAACGGCCTTACTGCCCGATGGAATCGGATCGCCTTCGTACTGATACATGTACGCGACATTCAACAGCAGATCGCCGCCGGACTTGCGGATAATGTTGACAATATCAGTCTGATTTCTGCGACTTGCCGCCACGACGGTAAGTTCGAGAGAATTAACCGGAAAACGGCGCAGCGGGGTGAACTTTGCATCCGGGTTATGAAGCTCGAACAGCACATCGGCGTCAAGTTCGAAAATTACACAGGCATGACGCACATCCATTTCTCCTGCGATTTTCGGGTGCAGCTCGGCGATGTTTCCGATAACGCGATTTTCAGCGCCGATCTGTGCAGCACGCCCCGGATGCGCCCAGGACGAACAGCCCGCCCACACGCGCCAGTCCGCCTCGATGCCGAGACGATCCAGTAAACTGTCAAGAAGACTACGCACGCCAAGAAACAGACCATCGCGTTTTTCGGATGAGACGGCACCAGTGACCCAGTTGCGCTCGGCGGCAAGACCGGCGTCA
>JAKQSH010000388.1 GCA_029570245.1 Deltaproteobacteria bacterium
GTACCCGTCTGCCTTGCGCAGCATCGAACGTGCACGGGCGTATGCATATTGCAGATAGACGCCTGTTTCGCCATTGAAATTCAGTATTTTTTCCCAGTCAAAGGTTATGTCGTTGGTGCGGCGGTTTATCAGGTCACCGAATATTATCGCACCGACTCCCACCTGACGCGCCACTTCGTCTTTTCCTGCAAGGTCTGGATTTTTTTCTTCGATGGCCTGCTTTGAAAGTTCAATCGACTTCAGCAGAACTTCTTCAAGAGAAATGAAATCGCCTGAACGCGTTGACATTTTTTTGTCTGCCAGATGCAGCATGCCGAATGCGACATGCGCCAGGCGATTGTGCCATTCGAAGCCCATACGGCGCAGTACAGAAAATAGCTGTTTGAAATATGCGCTCTGCTGAATTGCAACGACGTACAGCGAAAGGTCATAGTGGAAACGCTCGTAGCGATCTATTGCTGCGGCGATGTCGCGCGTGGCGTAAAGCGTCGCTCCGTCGGCTTTGCGCAACAGGCAGGGCGGCATGTTTTCGTCCTCAAGATCAACAATTGTCGCCCCCTGAGAAATTTTCGTTCCGGCCAGTTTATGCACCAGCTCAACCGTTGCATCCAAGCGGTCCGAATATAACGATTCACCATCGAAATGATCGAAATGAACACCTAACATTCTGTAAATACGGGAAAATTCTTCCGTGCTGATTTCTCTGAAAAGTTTCCAGAGCCTCAGGGCTTCGGGGTCTTTGTCTTCCGAGCGCTTGAACCAGGCGCGGGCTTCGTCTTCCATGGCCGGTTCATTTTCGACTTCTTTATGAAAACGGACATACAGGTCAAGAAGATGCTGAATTTTCTCTTTCCTCAGCGTTTCTTCGTTTCCCCAGCGTTTATAGGCAACAATAAGTTTTCCGAACTGTGTGCCCCAATCGCCCAGATAATTGATTCTTTCTGTTTTCCAGCCAATTGCGTCAAATATGTTGGACAGTGCGTTGCCGATCACCGTTGAGCGAATGTGATGAAAACCGATGGGTTTGGCGACGTTTGGTGATGAAAAGTCAATAACCATCGTTTTTCCGGTCGGAGCTTTTGCATGTCCGAAAGATGCTTTTTCTTCAAGCAGCTGCGGCAGCAATTTCTGGGCCAGCCAGGATGGACGGATGCTGAAGTTAAGAAACGGGCCTTCGGCTTTCACCTGTTCGAAGGCTTCAAAACCGCAAAAAACAGTTTCGAGTTCCGCTGCCAGCTGTTGAGGAGCTTTCTTCAGAGCTTTTGCAAAAGGGAAACAGGGCAGGGCGATGTCGCCTCTTTCGGGGTTGTCGGGCGTCTTGAACATGCCGAGTATGGCTGATGCGTCAAATGGAACTTCCTGCGATACTCTGTCGGCGATCTGCTCAAGGATGAACTTCATTGTCTGTTTTCCTTCCTGGAAATCGGGTTGCTCAAAATCAAGGCTACCTTTTACTTTATCGGTTCGTCTGCGTCAAGAGCCGACGAATTATGCCGCCGATGGAAAATAAAAAATGCCCCGCCGGTAAATGCAGGGCATCAGATTCAGACGAATTCAGGATTTACAACGTT
This sequence comes from Deltaproteobacteria bacterium, assembly GCA_029570245.1. Classification (GTDB taxonomy): domain Bacteria; phylum Myxococcota_A; class SURF-8; order SURF-8; family SURF-8; genus JAKQSH01. The sequence continues at coordinate 1,572 of JAKQSH010000388.1, forward strand.
TGCGTGACTTTTTTAAGAAATTTAGGTGAATCCGGGTTGACGCCTTTTGCAAGAGCTAGACTGTAAGTGAAAAGCTGTCCGGCGATTATGTGTGTGATCGGCGTGCAGAGTTCAGGAAGCGAACGCGGAAGCATGAAATGAATTGATGCATAACGCTTCGTTTCCGGCGTATTGGAGAAAATTACCGAGTCGGTGCCTTTTTCGTAACATTCCTTGGCGATGTTTATCATCGGATTCGACATCTTGCCGCGTGTCACGAACATGAATGTCGGAAATCCTTCGTGAATCATCGCGATGGGGCCGTGCATGAAATCGGCAATGGAGAATGCCTGCACCGGCATGTAGCAGCATTCCATGAGCTTTAAGGCCAGTTCTTTCGCGGAAGCATAATGATATCCGCGACCAAGAATTACGGCCATCTGAGCATAACGGTAACGGGCGACTTTTTCGCTTATTTCATCTTCCAGCTTTAAAACTTCTTCAGCCGATTCCGGCATGTTGCCCAGAAGTTCGTAGGTGGTTTCCTGCTCGGCCCATTTGGTAACCAGCATCAGGAGTGCGGTGCACTGCGCAATATAAGTTTTGGTGGCGGCAACAGCCAGTTCGTGCCCGGCATGCAGA
>JAKQSH010000050.1 GCA_029570245.1 Deltaproteobacteria bacterium
TTATAGATGCTCTTAACGTCGTCGATCTGCGATGCGAATATGGTGTGCTTGCAATGCTCCGACCACGTCTGAGCAAGCGCTTCAAGCTCGGCGTCGGTGGGTTGACGCTTTTCGACATTGTTGAAGTAATCGCGGATGGCGTACATGTATTCGAGATCAAGCGCCAGCGGACCGCGCCGGATTTCGCGGCCGTCTTTGTCGATGTGATCAAGAACGCCCTCGCGCGACAGTTTCTTCAGTTCTTCGTCGGAAACATTGAGATCAAGCCGCTCAACCCTGTAAGCTGGCGGCAGAACCACCTGCGGAACACTCAGACCCATGCCACCGTCACGTTTGAAATCGGCGTAGCTTTTACAAACAACCTGCTGAATCAGCGAATTGGACAGCCAGCGGGCTATACGCTGCAGCTTCTCCATATCGAGTTGGCCGGTAAGATGAATGCGCTTTGCCGTGTAGACTTTCTCTTTTTCGGCGAATTTGATTTTCAGCAGGTCTTCGATGCCCTCGCGTGAAGTGGTTCCTTCGTTGTCGGTAACTCCCGGCAGATAGCCGATTTCGATGAGCCAGTCGCAGGGAATGTCTATTTCTCCAACGATTCTGTAATGCTGCGTTATCGGATCGCAGAAAAGCTCTCTGGCGCAGCGCTGAACTTCGTCCGGGGCAAGCTCTTTTCCGATGTTATAGATTTTCACCACTCGCGCCGTTTCGATCCCGTAACCGAGATCAGAAAGAATGGTGCTGCGAATTCCCATGCCCTCGGCATCGTGGCAGGCCTGATTGAACGATACTTCTATTCTCGATCCCATGAAAATCTCCGAGATTATTACGGTGTATGTGTTCTTTTCGCGGCGTTGTTCAAATCTTCCACCTCTTTTTTCATTCCGCGCCTAAAAGTTCGGATGCTGCAGAGACAGGCGGTACGAGGCAAAAGACCTTATTATCGACCTTTATATTTCCGGCTTAAGCAGGTCCAGCAATTCGGGCGCTTTTTCGGCCAGACCTTTCTTTAAAGCTTCAAGATTGCTGCCGCTTATCTTGAAAGCGCGCAGAATGTGCTCATCGAAAGCTTCGCAGGCCATGGGTGCCACCGCCTTAGCGATTTGGTATATGGCCTCGGCATAGACTCTGATTTCATACTGGGCGTGGTGATCAAGACGCAACTTCAGGAAATTGAACAGATTGCGCAGGTCGATCTGCCAGTACCACTGAGTGTAAAGGCTTAGCGGCAGATTGACGCGCGCCAGTTCGCGGGCAATGTCGGCTTCGATCATTTCCTCATATTCGCCGTATGTTTTCTCATTTTCGGATTGCAGAATTTCCAGAACGCGTTTTTTCAGTTCGGGCGGAACCTCCTCTTCCGAGCGTCCCTGGCGGTTCTTTTTGTTCTGAAAGCGGATTTCGTTTTCCTGGGGCAGATAAAATTCACCTTCCATTTTGCTGTAACGCCCGGAAATTTCGTTCAGGCGCGCAGTGCGATGACGGATCATCTGGCGAGCAACAAATATCGGCAGCTTGATGTGGAAGGTAAAAATGACCTGTTCGAAAGGCGACATATGCTCGTTGCGCAGCAGATAAGTTATAAG
>JAKQSH010000003.1 GCA_029570245.1 Deltaproteobacteria bacterium
TGTTGACTGCATCGTCAATCGGCAGCTTAGGTTTTCTGTCGCCGGAAATCACGGCTGCGAACTCTTCGAGTTCAAGCTGATAAGTATTGGCGCCCTTTATAACAACATGTTCCGTTTCATGGTCGGCGCTGTAAATATTGAAGCCGGTGGCGCTTTCTCCGGGAATCCATGGATCGTCTATTATTATTGAGCCTTCAGTTCCGGATATTTCCAGGCGGTGGCGCTCGAAGCTGTTTATGCCGCATTCAAAAGAAGCCCTGACGCCGGATGCGAATTCAAGCAGACCGAACATGCCCAGATCGACGCCGTTACGCCTGTCTTCCGAGGCGAAAACTTTAATCGGTTCACTGCGGCAGATCATGCGTGAGGCATGGACGCAATAACAGCCGACATCATACAACGCACCTCCGCCAAGCGCCGCCGAGCCGGAAATGTCGTCGTCGTTATCCATCATAAATGTAAATTGCGAATGAATTGCGCGCAGCTCTCCGATTGCTCTGTCTTCGTAAATTGCAGACATGACGCGCTCGTACAGCGGATGGCGGCAATACATGAAGCCTTCTGCGACATGAAGACCGGTCTGCTCCGCAACCTGTGCAACTTCAGCGGCCTGCTTCGAATTCAGGGTAAATGGTTTTTCACAAAGCACGGGGAAGCCGGCGTTAAGCGCTTTTATTGTCCACTCGGCATGCATGTTGTTGGGGAGCGGGTTGTAAATCGCGTCGATATCTCTGAATTTCAGCATCTCTTCGTATGACGGAAAAGAGCGCGGTATCCCGTGCCGGCGCGCCCAGGAATCGGCAGTGGATTTGTGACGGCTTGAGACGGCGATAATTTCGCAACTGGTGCTTTCTTTGGCCGCTTTAATTATCCGATCCGAAATCTGAGCGGTGCTGAGTATTCCCCAGCGAATTTTTTCAGGCATTGCGAACCCCGTATTCGATTTTTAAGAAATGCAGACCGGCTGGAATGATAACCCGAAAATAAAGCTTATGGCAAAGTTGCAGTTCGGAATATCGAGATTATTTTTGTGTTACTGCCAGGTTTCGAGATCATTTCTGTTTTTTCTTTTTGTCGCGGCTCGTTGCATTATTCTCGTCGCCGGAATTCTTCCGATTTCTCATAATAGAAATTCTGCCGTGCAGGCGACTGATTGCGTACTTGACTTTTGATCGCGCCGAAGGTGAAAGTTCCTGCGGAAGATTTTTGTCTCCAGATATCTTGATACTGTTTCCGGCTGTATATTTTCCGTGTATTACAGCTTTTCCGAATACTCTTGAATTGTCTTTGGCATGTGCCATTTCCAGCAGGTGTGCGTTCTGATATATATGCGCGTTGCCTTCGACGACTGCTCTGTCCAGCAGCACTGCATCGCCATATACTCTGGCGTTTCCCTTTACAACAGCATCTGCAGCAACAATAGCATTTCCGTAAACTCTTGAATTCCCTCCGACACGTGCCTTGCCAATAATGCTGGCATGGCCGTATACTCTGGCATTTGTTTCTATTGTGGCGTTTTCTCCAACAAGCGCATTGCCTTCTACAATTGAGTTGCCGAGTATACGGGCATTGCCGGATGCAATCGCGTTCTGGGTTATTTTTGCGTTG